>NZ_JBFRGC010000042.1:0-57950 GCF_052115145.1 Paenibacillus sp. 2TAB26 | reverse complement strand
GGACATTGAAGCCTACATCCACTTTTACAATAACGAACGATTACAGGCAAAACTAAACGGCCTCAGTCCAATGGAGTTTAGGACTAAGGCCGTTTAACAGGTTTTATTATTTGTAATGTCTACTTGACGGGGGGCAGTTCACTCGGACAGCCTTATTTATATTAATGAAACGTTGGAGGGGATGCTGAATAATCTTGCTCCGAAATTGAGCTAAGCGCCTCCCCGGCTTCATCGGCAAATATATCTCGTACAGCAAGATCTCCGATTGCCAGAATCCCTACTAGCTCTCCATCATCCACAACCGGAAGTCTGCGTATCTGCTTAGATGCCATCAGCTCCGCGGCCTCATCGGGAGATGAGTCAGATGTTATCGTAGCCACATCCGTACTCATTACCTCAGCAACTGCAGCTGAGCCAGGATACTTCTCTGCATATCCTTTTACGACTAAATCTCGATCAGTGACTACACCTATCAGCTTCTTGCCATCTACAATTGGAATAAATCCGATATCATGTTCCTTCATTTTTACAGCAAGCTCATATACATTATCAACCAAAGTCGCTGTGACACAATCTGTCGACATAATTTGTTTTAACGTTTTCAGCTAAAATACCTCCTCGATTATAAGTTACGAGGTTTAGCATAACCTTTTTAGAACCTGAGCATCCGCTCTTACGCGGTTGAAACAACTCCGCTCGCATATTCCTCAGCCATACCAATCAGAAGCCTGGCTGCCCGCTGCATCGCTCTCTCGTCAATGTCGAATTTAGGGTGATGATGCGCATACGTCGCACCGCAGCTCTCATTGCCAGCACCAACAAACATAAAGCAGCCAGGCACTTTTTCCAAGTAATAAGAAAAATCCTCAGCAACCGTAATGGCTTCCGATCGCACAACCGCGCTTTCACCGAACAACCTTTCGCTAACCTTAAAGAAACGCTCAGCCTCTTCTTCATCGTTTACGACGGGCGGATAACCAATCCTCATCTGGTAATCGAATTCCGCGCCATGCATTTGGCATATATGCGTGACAAGCGACTTGAGCCGATCATGTATCATCATTCTCGTCTGCTCGTCAAACGAACGGACAGTTCCTTTTAGTCTGCATCGTTCCGCAATGACGTTATTAGTCGTACCTGCTTGGAAAGAACCGATAGTCACCACTGCCGGATGCAGCGGGTTCACATTGCGGCTTACAATGGATTGGACGGATTGCACAAGCGTTGAACCAATCATAATCGCATCAATAGCTTGATGTGGCAATCCTCCATGACCGCCTCGTCCCACAATATCAATAACGAATTCATCCGCAGCAGCCATAAAGGCTCCTGGTTTGGACGACACCAAGCCATAAGCGAGCGGCGTCCACAGATGTACGCCATAAATGACGTCTACTCCATCCAGTGCTCCATCCTTAATCATCGGCATTGCTCCTCCAGGTGTAACCTCTTCAGCTGGTTGGAACAACAGTCTGCGCTCACCGCAAATAGCGGATCGATTCGCCGAATAATAAGACGCAATTGCTAGAAGCGTAGATGTATGTGCATCATGACCGCAGGCGTGCATAACGTTTGGCACCTTAGACGCATACTCGCATTTTTTCTCATCTTGAATAGGAAGTGCATCAATGTCAGCCCGCAGCGCTATGACCGGGCCTGGTTGATCTCCCTTAATGGTTGCAATTAGTCCATGTCCGCCAACGCCTGTCTGAACCGCAATACCCAGCTCGCTTAATTGGGTGGCAATCCAGCTTGACGTTACACGCTCATGGAACGAAAGCTCAGGATATTGATGAAGATGTCTGCGCCAATTCATCATCTTTGGAAATAGCTGCTCTAGCTGTAGATCTACGATATCCTCTGTTTGCAAATCGCAAACCCCCTTACATTTTCAAAAAAACTACAAATCCTATCATGCCATTTAGTTTACCAGATGAACGGCTTAATTAGGAAGCAAATGCATCACTAAATCGTTAGGAATATTAGTTTTCTTCAAAATGTCACTTTTGTTCACAACAAGGGGTGGGAGTAAGGGTTGCGCTTGCTGGGGAAACATACTATCATGAGAAAAGAATGTACAACTCTGTCTTTTGAAATGGAAGCATATGCTAGTAAAGTCAGTTTTGCTTCACAAAACCTTTGGGAGGAACTACCATGATTATTGAAAATACCGGCTTAAACGGTGTTAAAAGCGAACTTGACCACTTAGACGAATCTGCTGAAAAAGTTGGTTTTGTCCGTTGGCAGTGGGAATACTATCGCGCTACATACGACTTGAAACTTGAGGATCACGCTAGCGGATCCGATTATTATTTGAGAATTACAACAAGAGCCATTGAAGGTAAGCTTGAATCACCTCATGCCGTTCTAATTATCGAATCGGTTTATATCGGACGCTCCACTTTCCCGCATGGCCTTGAGTATGAGTCCCCTATTCCACAGCCAATTATGAGTACGGCGACGCAAAGACTTCAGCAATTGAAACAATTGTTAGCGTAACGGTGCTGACATGAAAGCCACGCAGAACGGTAGCCGTGGAAGACCGGACTTTCTGCTTCTCATTTTAACTCTTCTGCTCGTTGGCTTTGGGCTTGTAATGGTATTTAGCGCAAGCTCAAGTGTCGCTGTCGTAACAGAAGATGATGCCATGTATTTCACCAAGCGCCAGTTCATGTGGGCTGGCCTTGGTATAATGGTTATGTTATTTATGATGAATTTGCGCTATCAGGTTTTCAAACGCCTTTTCATGCTATTTTTCATTCCAGTAGTCATCATGCTCGTGCTCGTTCCGTTTATTGGTAAGGAGATCAATGGTGCACATAGTTGGTTCGGGATAGGTTCACTTGGCATACAGCCAACAGAACCAGCCAAGCTGGCCATCATATTGTATCTTGGTGCTCTTATAACGAAGAAGGGCGATAATTTTCGGAGTTTCAAAAAAGGGCTGCTGCCGGTTATCATTATCGTCGGCTTCGTTTGCGGCTTGATTATGATGCAGCCCGATCTTGGTTCCACTTTAGTGCTTGCTGCATGTGCTACGGTCATGATTATGGCTGGCGGTGCGAATTTAAAGCAGGTATTTATGTCAGGAACGATTATCGGCCTCTTTCTCACCGTCATATTCAGTATCTCGATGGCGATTGATCCAAAACCTTGGAAATACCGAATTGATCGGCTTACCGTGTTTAGAGATCCGCTCAGCGATTCTCAGGATACCGGCTGGCATCTCGTGTCGTCACTGCAAGCCTTTGGTCACGGCGGTTTAACCGGTGCCGGATTCGGTGAAAGCGTCCAGAAGCTGCATTACCTGAAATATCCCTATAATGATTTTATTTTTGCAATCATTGGAGAAGAGTTAGGCTTTATTGGCAGCGCCCTCTTCTTGCTCTTTTATTTATTTTTCTTATGGCGCGGCCTTATCGTTGCACTCCGCTGTCCTGATCATTACGGCACAGTTGTTGGTGTTGGCATTGTCGGCTTGATCGCCATTCAGGCTTTTGTCAACATAGGCGGCGTTACTGCGGCAATACCGCTGACAGGTGTTACACTTCCGTTCATAAGTTATGGCGGCTCATCACTGTTATTTTGTCTAATGTCTATTGGCGTATTGTTAAGCATATCGAGGGAAGCAAACCGTGTAGAACCAACAAAGCGCTAATGGAATCAAAAAAAAGGGTGCCTCTTTTATAAAAGAGGCACCCTTCTTTACTTACTTCAATCGCTGCTGCTGAACTTCTTCCAGCTCTTCTTCTTTGAAGGCAACGCCTTCTACCTTCACATTCACTTCAACAACGTGCAATCCTGTCATATTCTCAACAGATTCACGTACATTCAGTTGAAGCTGACGACATACCTCTTGAATCGGAATGCCGTAATGAACAATAATACGAAGATCAATGGCCGCTTCCGTCGTTCCTACTTCAACTGAAACGCCTTTTTGCACGTTCTTTCCGCTCAGCCGTTTGGCGAGTCCTTCGGAAATTCCGCCCGACATTGCCGCAATGCCTGGCGTTTCAAGCGCTGCGAGTCCAGCTATCGTTGCTACTACATCATCAGAGATTCGGATAAGACCCGTTTGAAGTTCTTCTGTCATGTGACTCACTCCTCATTTTGCCATATAGGCTTATTATAGCAGACGGACAATACCACAGCAAAGCTGAGTGTTAAAAGCTTTTGTGAACAAGATGCTATTCAGGCTAAATGTTTATAAATTGATAATTCTTCCACCATTAGCGCTTGCTAGCCTTTGATTCACCGTCGTTACGAAGGAGTAAATCTTAAACATATTCATGTTGGCAAGCATAACAATTTCCTTTAGCTCCGCGTTCTCGTCTTTGTAATTGATAACGAGATACAAATGTTGATTTTTTTTCGTCCATGAAGCTTTTGAACCAAGCCTATCATTAATAACCGTTCGACCAGCCAGGCTTCTGTCGAATTCCGTAAGGTTTTTATCCTATTATCATTCTACCAACTTTCTCCAATATGTGACAATAACTTTATCTCCCCGTTTATTTTCCATGAATCAGATAAACATATCGAAAGCACCTTTTAACTGGTAAAGTTTACATGCATGCTTATTTCCGCTATAGTATTATCAGGTTTTCAGCAACTATTTGAAGAGGTGAACGCTTTGAATCAAAAATGGTTTTTCTCAGGGTTAATCCTCATGTTTGCACTTAGTGCCATCGGTCATTACGCCCACTGGGATAACACAGTCCAATTTATCATTTCAGCCATCGCGATCATCTTTGTGGCCGGTTTTCTTGGTAAAGCCACGGAGAGTGTCGCACATTATGCAGGTCAAAGGCTGGGCGGCTTCCTAAATGCAACCTTCGGAAATGCCGCAGAGCTCATCATCGCGATATTTTTGATTAAAGCGCAGCAATTCGATATGGTAAAAGCGAGCTTGACAGGGGCTATTATCGGAAATCTATTGCTCGTTTTGGGTCTTAGCATATTGCTTGGCGGGTTGAAATATAAGGAGCAGCAATTTAACGGCCGATTAGCTGATCACAATTCTACGCTCATGATCATGGCTGTCATTGGTCTTTTTGTGCCAGCTGTATTCGTTGTCTCAGAGAAGTTTTCGTTTGAGAAGGATCAGTTTTTAAGTCTTGCTGTTGCCGGAATTCTGATCTTAGCTTATATTCTGTGGCTGGTGTTCTCCATGGTTACTCACAAGGATATGCTCTCTGATGTCGTCATGAATGCAGATCACGGTGAAGAGCCGGCCTGGTCAAAAGGAAAGTCAATCTTCTTCCTCCTCCTAGCTACCGTTATGGTGGCCTTTGTGAGTGAATGGCTTGTACATACCCTTGACGCATTCAGTGCGAAATTTGGCCTGTCTGAGCTGTTTATAGGGGCATTCGTAATCGCTATTGTCGGTAACGCGGCGGAGCATAGCGCTGCTGTCATGCTGGCTATGAAAAATAAGATCGGCGCAGCTGTAGAAATCGCGATCGGCAGCAGCTTGCAAATCGCTTTATTCGTAGCGCCTGTGCTCATTCTCGTTAGCAGCTTATTTGGAAACACGATGGATATCGTATTCACGCCTATCGAATTAACTGCCATCGGCGTTTCTGTCTTTATTGCAAAGTCAGTATCGCGTGATGGACGTACGAATTGGTATGAAGGCGTGCTGCTTATCATGGTCTATGTCATCCTCGGTATTGCGTTCTACCTTGTGTAAACAAAAAAAAGAGTAGTCTCCATTCGGAGGCTACTCTTTTCTTTCCAGTGCTTCGTATAGCATAGCTAAATTCCGCTCTAATCTACTCACTATTTCCTTGCCAGCCAGCTCTGCAATGAGTCCGGCGCGAACAGCAAAGTCAACCTCTCGCGAGAATCCATACATTTGTGTATCTAGCACTTCTTCGTAAAGTGGACATTGACGAGTAGTCAAGTTTTCCATCTGAACTTCGATTAGCTTTTCTATTTTACTCGCATCTTCCTGAAGGAGACGAAGCGCTTTCTCATGCAATTGTACCGTAATTTCCGGTGAAGACATCGTTTTCCCCCCTGTGCGCGTATCCGCCGTCTTCTATACCACTATATTAGACGAAATAGAGCGATTATACAAGGTCAAAACAGAAAAGCACCTCTTCAAAAGTGAAGAGGTGCTTATTCGTTAAAAATATGATCTACTAATCCGTAATAACATTAACATTTAAGTTGTGCTTAGCAAATACAGCAGCCATTGCTGCTTTTGCTTCCTCAGCATCCGGTCCGTGTACATGAAGTTCGTACGCATGTCCGCCTACTAGTGTAGTGAAAAGTCCGAGGATGCTTTTTACATCAATATATTTGCTCTCGGCTTGCAGAACGATGGATGAAGTGAATTGGCTAGCCGTTTGGGAAATTTCTACGATTGCTGCGTTGTTGGACATGGGAGATCCCTCCAGTTAAATTAGTAAAGCTTACCTTTGTCACCATGATAACCTGAAAAGAAGCATCCAGCAAGAGGTAAAATGAAAAACGCTTTATTTTCCATTTATTACATAGGAATACGATTCGAGTGTAATTGCTTATTTAAGGTTTTCAGAATTTAACCCTTCAAGCTCTGGAATGACGAAAACGCCATCTTTGCGAATAAGTACATCATCAAAATAAATTTCGCCACCGCCGTAYTCTGGGCGTTGAATAAGTACGAGATCCCAATGAACAGCGGAACGGTTGCCATTATCCGTCTCTTCATAGGCTTGACCTGGCGTAAAGTGCAAACTGCCGGCAATTTTCTCATCAAACAAAATATCATTCATGGGATGCAAAATATGCGGATTAAATCCGATTGCAAACTCACCAATATAGCGAGCGCCTTCATCCATGTCTAAAATTTCGTTCAAACGAACATTGTCATTGCTTTCTGCTTTTACGATTTTGCCGTTTTCAAATGTCAGTGAAATATTTTGGAACGTAACGCCAGAATAGACGCTAGGCGCATTGTAAGTAATCGTACCTTGCACCGAATCGCGAACCGGAGCTGAGAACACTTCTCCATCGGGAATATTTCGGTGGCCAGAGCATTTTTTCGCTCCGATATTCTTAATCGAGAAGCTTAAATCCGTACCTGGCGATACAATCCGCACACGATCTGTTTCACTCATCAGCTTCTGAAGCGGGTTCATCGCTGCGTCCATTTTGGCATAATCCAAGTTGCATACATCAAAATAGAAGTCTTCGAAATCTTCTGTACTCATATTGGCCAGCTGAGCCATGGATGGGCTAGGATAACGCAAAACGACCCATTTTGTTTTTTTAACGCGCTGTTCGGAGTGTACCGGATTTCTATAAATTTGATCGTATAGGCGCATGTTCGCATCAGGAATTCCAGCAAATTCATTCACATTATCTCCTGAGCGTACAGCGATATATCCTTGCATATTTTTCATCCGCTCCAAATCAAGCGACGACCAAAGCTCCATTTGCTCCTTCGTAGCATGCTTCAGCAAAGTACGAAGAACAGAACGATCGCTCGATTCTACAAATGGCCTGCCACCCCGCCTTGCAACCTCTTCTATTAAACACTTGGTCAGCTCTCGTTCTGAACCAACCATGTCAATTAGCACATTTTCCCCTGCTTGAACATCGATAGAATATTCGACTAAATTTCGCGCTAGCTTTTGCAATCTTGGATCACGCATGTATAATTCCTCTCCTTCTAACTTTCGATCATAAACTAATCCATCGTAACACGTTTATGCATCTGCTGAACAGTGTTGCTCAACGCACCGTTAAAGGATTGAAACCTTACTGTCGTGTATCTTGATTCAGAAAATGGACGTTTGTTATAGGTGTACTGAAAGGATGTTTTCTCTTCCATCTTCAGCGGAAGCAGCTTCGTGCGGTCGATAACGAGCTCATACTCCGTGGCCGCCTGCATAGTCGAAAGCATGGCATCAAGTTGACTTCGCGATCGTGCCAATTCCTCCATCCATTCTTGGTGAAAAGGCTTATCTTTGGAAGGCATGTTTGCTCCAAGCTGATCTAGCTGCTGCCGCAAACGCTGTTCCCATTTCTCCTTTGAAACCTTTGCGTTCTCTGTAATCAATAGCGTTACGGTTTCCTCATCGTTGCTTCCGTTGACGATCCGAACCTCATCATTGGACTGATTCAACGTCTCAAGCACCTTTACTGGATTCCAATGCATCGTTTCCTGACTATTCGTCTGCAATGTCAACTGCTGATGATCCACGACCTTGCCTTCGAACACTTCCGGTTTAAAAGCTAGACCACCGTCTGTCTTTATGCTCATCGACCCTGTAAAATCATATTGATCCGTTGCGACAAGCCCCGAATAAGACAAAGACAGCCAATCTTCAGGTGATCGATGTTTACCCACATTTCCGCATCCGGCAATTGAGAGCATGAATACAAGCGTGACCACAATTACGCTAATTGCTTTCTCTTTTTTCATATGCTTACCTCCCGTCCAACATGTTCTATAGTAGCGTCCCTAACCTRCAAGCTCATTATTCCAAATAGGAACAAAAAAAAGGATGCTGCAATCAGCATCCTTCTCTTTATAATGTTCATGATTTTAGTTCTGACCAACAATGATGCAATTTCTTCCATTATGCTTAGCTTCATAAAGTGCCATATCTGCACGATAAAATAAAGACTCAACGCTAATTTTCTCATCCTCAAACTTCCATTCAGATACGCCGCAGGATACGGTTACGACAGGATCCGTTTCCATCTCCACATGTACCCGTATTCGTTCGGCGATGCGGTACGCTTGCTCAGCCCGAATGCCTGGCAAGTAAATCGCAAGCTCTTCACCGCCCCAGCGCGCCGCAATATCTCCCTGCCTAATCGATCCTCTAATAATATTGCTCACTTGTATGAGTATACGATCACCAACTTGATGTCCATACGTATCATTGATGCGTTTAAATAAATCGATATCTACAAGAATAAGTGAGCCAAATGGATCTTTGCGCTGACGGTTTTGAATTTGTTCATTTAAATAGTGGCGAGCATGCAAGCCAGTTAAGTTATCAGTTATAACCATCCGGCGCACTTCAGCGTGCAATGAAGCATTCGTTACAGCTAGTCCAATGTGCGTGCTCATCACTTGAAGCAATTTATAATTATCGTAGGAGAAAAAGTTTGGCGCTTTGTGTGTAATCAAAATAACGCCAACGACCTCTCCATCAACCACTATGGGTGAGGCGATAAGCGATCTTGAACCAGTATTATCCATAAGCTTGGACGTTACAACACGAGTATGCCAGTAATCGGATATGATCATTGGCTCCTTGGTTCGATAAACCATCCCGCAGAACCCGTAATCGGGCAAAAACTGCTCGCTCGTCAGGGATGGAAAATTACTGGACATAACGATAAATTGATTTTTTTCTTTGTTAAGCTGCAAAACACAGCAATAATCCGCATCAAATATCGTTAAAAGCTCTGTGGTTGCAAATTGAAAAATTTCTTTGAGCCTTAGCGACTGGTTTAATCGTTTCGTAAGCTCATTAATTAGTCGCAGCTCATTAATAAGCAGATTAGACTGCTCATACAGCTTCGCATTCTCGAAGGCTGATCCCGCAGTATCCGCCAGCAGCAGGAAGGCAGGCAAGTCTGCTTCATCCCATTTGCCTGGACCTATATACAAACAAAGCACACCATACGCGGCTTGTTTGCCGTTCATTGGAACAGCCAGCCTAAGCGTACCGTCTCTGTCATGCTCCGTAACCGATTTGCCATTCAAAAAAGCCTTGGTGACGAGATCATGCTCCAAGTTTTTGAAAACAAGCGGCTTTACACGCGGATCACCATTTAAGTGATCCTGTGACAAATACAAATGAACTTCCGAGTTTGGATAAAGCTGCTCTAGGCTGCTAAGCAGTTCCGATAGTACCGATGCAACATCGATTTGATCATAAAGCCGTTTGGCTGCTTGAAACAAAGAATCTCTTCTATTTGCTTCCTGCTCTGCACGCTGCTGCTGCAGAAGCAAATCCTTGACATAAAGCTGTTCAAACTTATGGTAAAAGCAGCTGCGAAAATGCAATGAGCACATTTGAAGCTGCGCGATGTCCTTCTGATGACCAATTGGAGACACATAAGCAAGAATACAAAAAACAGCACCATCGCCTCGCCTATGGATAGGCACTGCTGCTGTAAATAGATCATCTACTTCATTATGGCAAGATAAACCGCTGCTTAAAACGTTTTGGACAACATTTGCAAGCGCATCATTGCGTTTCTCGCAAGCCTCAGCGTCATAAAGACCTTCAGATGAGATCTCTTCCGCTTCATTATTGAATAACACAAATTCACCAGCCTCAAATGAGGCTAATCCTGATGTTTCACTTACCCACTGATTGAAACTGTCTTGGAACAATGGTGATAGCAAGGGCTTGTCCGCATCGCTAATATCTTCGCTGATGAACCAAATCGGTTGTGACTCTGCTGATGTATCCACAATTGTTGATGTTTTACGATATGCAAAATTGCTATTCATTCGATCAACCATGCAGCCCCAACCCTTCCATCTGTCAACCAAGGTGATGAGCTTCCTATTTTCACTTAATATTACAATCATCATACTCCATTTTTGAGAAATTTGCACTACTATGTATTTAAAATATAGGTCTTTCGATGTGTTTCAAACATCATTAATTTTCCTTAGTGAACCTTGACAACAGCTATCTATTTCATATATTATTTATTGATGAATAGATGGGCGTACGGTTTTGTGTCACCCTCATGAAATACGTTCACTATAGGCCAGCGGCTGACTAGCCTATCAGGGACGAGCTTGCTCGAACATTGAACGTATTCGGCGAAACACAACCCCATTCACAAATTTATTTGATGAAGGAGTTAATATTACGTATGTCACGTTATACAGGACCTAAATTTAAACTAAGCCGTCGCCTTGGAATCTCTTTGAGCGGAACGGGTAAAGAACTTGCAAAACGCGCTTTTCCACCAGGTCAACACGGCCCTAACCAACGCAGAAAAATGAGCGGTTACGGCGTTCAATTGCAAGAGAAACAAAAGCTTCGTCACATGTACGGTTTGAACGAAAAACAATTCCGCAACTTGTTTGACAAAGCGGCAAAAATGAAAGGTAAAGCCGGTGAAAACTTCATGGGCCTCCTTGAAAGCCGTCTTGACAACCTCGTTTACCGTCTTGGCCTTTCCAACTCCCGTGCAGGAGCTCGTCAGTTGGTATCACATGGTCACGTAACTGTAAACGGCAAGAAAGTGGATATCGCTTCTTACAGCGTTTCTCTTGGCGATGTAATCGGTTTGCGCGAGCGCAGCCGCAGCCTTAGAACAATTAAAGAAGCTATGGAAGGTCGTCATCACCTTCCGAACTACTTGGAGTTCAACGATCAAGCAATGGAAGGTAAATTCCTTCGTCTGCCTGACCGCGGTGAGCTTTCCCAAGATATCGACGAGAAACAAATCGTCGAATTCTACAGCCGTTAATAAACAAAAAAACCTTGAACCATATGGTTCAAGGTTTTTTTCTGTTTACACTGCCTTACTTTATTGTTCCGGAAGCTTAATAACAGCAGGAGCAGCAGCAATATCAACCGGCTTGCTAGGTACTGCAGGTAGATTACCGCCTCTATTCGTCAGTCCTTTAATGATTGCATTCACGTCGATTCCCGATACGCTCTTCAGCATCTCCGGAGCAGTAGACATTAATGAAGTCACATAATTGCTTATACGAGCTGCCCCTTCGCCATTCCCTGTATCAACGACAGTAAGCTTATCAATGTTGCCGATAGGATCAGCAATTTTGCCAGCCAGCTCAGGAAGCATTTTTACGATAATATCAAGGATTGCAGCTTCTCCAAATTTCTCAAAAGCTTCAGCTAGCTTTTCTTTCGCTTCCGCTTCTGCTAAACCGCGAAGACGAATAACGTCTGCCTCCGCTGTACCTTTCGCTCTCTCTGCTTCTGCAACAGCTAAACCATCCAAACGTTTCTGGGTAGCATGTGCCTTGGCTTCCGCTTCAATACGGTATTGCAGAGCATCAGCTTCATTAAGAAGCTTCGCCTTGTTCGCTTCCGCCGCTTGTACAACTGCGTAACGGTCTGCATCGGCTTTTTTCTTCACTTCTGCATCATACTGCTTCTCACGACGCAATATTTCTTTTCCTTCCAGATCGATCTCACGTTCTTTACGTACGAGTTCAACCTTCATTTGCTCTTCGACTACGTTTTGCTTAGCACGTGCTTCATGAATCGAATAAGCCTGATCCGCTTCTGCTCTTGCTGTATCTTGATCACGTTTAAACGTCGCGACCTTCATTTCCTTTTCTTTCTCTGCTTCCGCAATGTTGGTATCGCGCACTAGCTCGGCCTTTTGACCGGCCTCAGCAGCGAGTGCTTTTTGAATTCTAGCATCCCGAATCGCTTCAGCTTCCGCAATCTCAGCATCTCTTTTGACTGCAGCAATTCGCGGTTTACCTAGCGCGTCCAAATATCCATGTTTATCGCGCAAATCCTTGATCGTGAAGGAAACGATTTGAAGACCCATCTTCTTCAAATCCTTAGCTGCAACCCCTTGCACCTCTTGCGCAAATTTATCGCGGTTGCGATATACCTCTTCAACTGTCATTGAGCCAAGAATTGCGCGCAAATGTCCTTCCAATACTTCCTGTGCTTCACCCTTGAGCGCTTCGGTAGGCTTGCCTAGAAACTGCTCTGCCGCCGTCGCCACATCTTCAACCGCACCGCCAATTTTAATGATCGCTACACCGTCTGCCATGACTGGTACGCCTTGCTCTGTGTATACCTCCGGCGTCGATACATCCAGCTTATGGGACAATAGCGATAGAAACTCAGCCTTCTGGAATATCGGCAGAATAAACGCGCCTCCACCTCTAATGATTTTCACTTTGCGCCCAGATTCATCCGTGCTCGCATTTCGGGAGCCTAGAAATGATCCCGTTACGAGCATCGCTTCGTCTGGACTAACTGTTTTGTAGCGCGCCCAGAAGGCAAGACCTAATATAACAAAAACGCCAACTACAATAGCAGGTATAACATAAATATCTTCCATTGAATTTCCCCCTTATGCTGCTTTAATTAAGATAGATTTACTTCCGATACATACAAAGTGCTGTCCCTTACCTCAACAACGACAACCTTGGAGCCGCTTGTAATTTCAACGCCTTCGAAGCTAGCTGCAATTTGATTCGTAAATCCAGCTCCCACCTTAACCATCACTTCACCATAGCCCTTCGCAGAAATGGGGACCAGCACCTCCCCGAGCTTACCCGACAAATCATTAAGCGAAAAAGCGATCGAATTCTCGCTTTGCTCCATCGGCTTAATGTAGAGAAAGAAAACAGCTACTGCAGCTGTAAGTGCGATGAATAAGGCAATCATCACGATGGCTGTTGAACTAAAGGCAGTGTAGCGTCCGAGTAGGATCCCTGCTCCGCCAAAAGTGGTTATCCCGCCTACTAGCGCAGTCGGCGACAGCCATGAATGACCATCTAAGGATAAAAAATCGAGTGCTCCATCGAGTGCTTGCCCGATCAAATCCCCAAAAATAATACTTACGAGCGCATAAAGGATTCCTCCGACTAGACAAGACATAAATAGCGTCTCCAACTCTCTCCTCCTCCCTTAGTATCCATAACCTGTTAATGCTTCCGTTATTTAATACGTTGAAAACGCTCTTTTGTTTCTAAAAAAATAGAACTTGTTGAATTTTATCATTTCAACAAGCTCTATTATACCAATTATGTTAATTTAATTTTTATAAATTTACGTTTTCCAACTTGAAGCACGTCGCCATCCTTAGGAGAAATATCCGAATTAATATCAGTTATCTTCTCTTCATTTAGACGTACAGCCCCTTGCTGAACGCTTCTTCTCGCTTCACTGCTCGTTGGCAGCAAGTCAAGCATAGTGAGCAGCTTCACGATGCGAATTTGGCCATCTTCCAATTGTTCCGCAGCAATCGATACCACTTCGATATCATCAGGCAGCGCACGTTGTTGAAATACGGTAATAAAATGATTTTCTGCCGCTTTCGCTGCCTCTTCGCCATGGTACATTTCTACAAATGTCGCTGCAAGCTGCATCTTCGCATCACGAGGATGTACAGAACCATCTGCCAGTCCAGCTTTCAATGTCGCAAGCTCCTCGTTGCTTAAATCGGTAGCAAGCTCGTAATATTTGAGCATAAGCTCGTCGGGAATCGACATCGATTTGCCGTAGATTTGGTTTGGCTCTTCATCTATACCGATGTAATTGCCCAAGCTTTTGCTCATTTTATTTACGCCGTCCAACCCTTCGATCAAAGGAGTCGTAATTACAATTTGGCCTGGTTTATTATAATCCTTCTGCAAGGTTCTGCCCATTAACAGGTTAAATGTCTGATCCGTGCCTCCTAGCTCCACATCGGAATCAAGAGCTATGGAATCGTACCCCTGCATCAGCGGGTAGAAAAACTCATGAATGCTGATCGGCAAGCCGCTTGTGTACCGCTTTGTGAAATCATCACGCTCCATCATGCGTGCAACCGTTACTTTCCCGGCTAGATTTACAACATCCGCAAAGTTAAGCGGTGCAAGCCATTGCGAGTTGTAGTAGAGCTTTGTTTGCTGTGGATCTAATATTTTGTAAATTTGTTTTTGGTATGTTTCCGCATTCCGCTTCACATCTTCTTCCGTCAACTGCTTCCTCGTTTCCGATTTGCCCGTTGGATCACCAATTCTGCCTGTAAAATCACCGATAATCAGCTGAATCTGATGACCGAGTTCCTGAAATTGACGAAGCTTGTGAAGAACAACCGTATGGCCGATATGAATGTCTGGCGCTGAAGGATCAAGTCCTAGCTTTACATTTAATGGCTTTCCTGTTGCGACAGCATTCGCTATTTTATTTTTCAAATCATCCTCAGGTACAATCTCCACAACACCGCGGCGAATGACAGCCAGCTGACGCTCGACCTCACTTTTCTGCTCGCCACTTAAACTTTCCCACTTCACCATAGAACTTTTCCTCCTTTGTATGCGTCTATATAGACATAAAAAATCCTTCCAGCCCCAAGGGACGAGAAGGATTAGCTCGCGGTACCACCCTCGTTAGAGTACTCCTGCCTTTTTTCACATAAAAAAGAGGTACTCTCACTTCGTTGTTGATAACGGAGACGGGCTCCGAAGTGAACTACTACGGCTGATTCGACTGCCCCACAGGCTTTTTTGCCAAAATGTGCAGAGGATTGTCAGTATACGGTTCCTTCACTTAGCTCCAGGCGGTAATTCAACAAGCGGCGCATACCGGTTTCCACCACCCACCGGCTCTCTGAAAGTACGATTCGCTGTCTACTCATGCCCTTCAAAGCATTGATTAGATAAAACATTATTGAATTTATACCATAGCCATGCTGTGAAGTCAATGCAAGGAAAGAATGCGTTACTTTAGCGATTTATGTTATAATAGGTGTGCTATTTGGAGGAGGAGTCATAGAAATGCAAGAAGATCGTCAACCTGCGCCAAACAAAAGAAGCAAATGGCGTACATTTGGAATCGTAACTTTTATAACAGCTAAATGGATGGTATATTTCGGAATCTTCATCGGATTGCTTGCCGGTGGAGCAGTAACTGGTTATGTGGCCGCACTTGTGAAGGACGAAACCGTAAGACCTCGATCTGTTATTGTAGAGAAGATCGGCGAAAATGCCATCACTGGATTTGTTTACTTCAATGATGATTCACTTGTCGGACAGCTAAGAACGTCAGAGGACCGAATGATTATTACATATGATGATTTACCGCCGCAGGTTATTACTGCCGTACTTGGCATTGAGGACAATAACTTTTTGGAGCATCACGGCGTAGACATTAACGGCCTTGGACGTGCAGTAAAGCAAAAGCTTCTAAATGAAGATACGCAAACGGGCGGAAGTACGCTTACTCAGCAGCTTGCGCGACGTGTATTTCTAAGTTTGGACAAAACAGATAGCCGTAAAATTAAAGAAATATTTTTATCGCTGCGAATGGAACGTTATTTAACGAAAGAAGAAATTTTAGCAGCTTATTTGAATAAGGTTCCGTTCGGAAATGGTTCCAGCGGGTACAATTTGTTCGGCATTAAAGCAGCTGCCAAAGGGATATTTGATATTTCGGATCTAAACCAGCTGAATATCGCGCAGTCTGCCTATTTGGCAGGTCTACCGCAAAGGCCTTCTGCCTATACAGCGTTCACAGGTAAAGGTCAATTCAATGAGGCGGGCTTTGAACTCGCGCTTGGACGTCAAAAAACAGTTTTGAAGCGAATGTTCGAGACTGGGCGGATTACTCAGCAAGAGTACGACGAAGCGTCCAAATTCGATATTAGGAAAACGCTGGCTAAGCCAAAAGAAAAAGCCTATACAACCTATCCTTATCTCATGCTTGAAGCAGAACGTCAAGCAGCGGAAATTATGCTCATGGCGCAGGATTCTACTTTAACAAAAGCAGACCTTCGCAAAAAAGAAAATGCTCCGCTTATTGAGGAAGCTCGCGATCATTTGCTGCGCGGCGGCTACCATGTCTATACAACTATCGACAAGGATGTCTACCAGCTCATGCGTGAGATTGGCACTAATGATGAGAATTTCACGCCATACAGCGAGAAAAAAGGGCTGGAGCAGATTGCAGCGATCATGCTCGATCACAAAACTGGCGCTATCGTGGGAATGCTTGAAGGCCGAGACTTCTATGAGGAGCAATTAAACTATGCCACTCAGATGACAAGGCAGCCAGGATCAACGATGAAAACATTGGCGGCTTACCTTCCAGCTATTGAAATGGGGATCATTCAGCCCGCGAGCATAATTGACGATGCTCCAATTGTCCTGAAAGATGGCCAGAAGGGTTTCCATATCCCAATGAACGTAAACCGTAAGTTCGCGGGTCTAGTAACGGCGCGTGAGGCATTAAACCGTTCCTTGAACTTGCCTGCTCTGAAAATTTTCAATGAGGAAGTCAAAATTGAAAATGCTTGGGAGTTCGTTAAAAAGCTAGGCATTACAACGCTGCAGCCGCAAGATGCTTATGCACAAACCGGTGTAATTGGCGGTCTAAGCATCGGCGTATCGGTTGAAGAGCTTACGAATGCATACGGCTCGATTCCGAACAAAGGCGTTTTCAATGATGCTTATATGATTCAAAAAATTACAGATGCAAACGGAAAGATTGTATATGAACACAAACAGGAACCAACACGAGTGTTCTCGGAGCAGAGTGCCTTCTTGATGACGGATATGCTGTCGACTGTTATTTCAAGCAAAAGCGGATCTGCTAACAAATTGAAATCACAATTCGATAAATACGGTGAAATTCCTATTGCCGGTAAAACAGGATCCACTCAAAGCTACGGTGACGTGTGGTTTATGGGCTTCTCGCCAGATATTACGCTAGGCGTGTGGGCCGGTTATGAGGAACAAGTCAACTCCCTATCCGAGGTCGGCAAAACGCGTGCTCGTTCCATCTGGGCACTCATTATGAATAAGATGGCCGAGAAGAAGCCGGAAGTTTTTGTAACTAAAGAATTTGAACGTCCATCCGGCATTGTCAAAGCTACGGTGTCAAGCGCAAGCGGCTTGCTTCCAAGTCAATTAACGAAGCAAGCAGGCATGCTTGTTACTGACTGGTTTAACAAGAAGGATATACCTAAGAAAACAGATGACGCGCTCGTGAAGATGGCTTATATTTCCTTCAATGGCGTTAACTATGTTCCGAACCCAGCTACTCCTAGCGATATGATTAAGGAACAAATCGTTATTAAACGTAAAAAACCACTGGATGTTCTTATGGATGAAATTAAGGCAGCACAGCAGAAACTTCCGGCTAGCAGTCGTCGTCCACTTGATATTTACCTTCCTGCTGATGCAGAAAACAACGCGCCGTCTAAACCAGACCCTCGCGTTGATGATGGAGCAGCTCCACCGCCTCCGGCAAGCGTTAAGCTGCAATCGTCGGATGGCGTGCTTATATTGACATTTAATGATAGTACTGCTGCTGATGTCGTTGGTTACCGCGTGTACCGTTCGGTTAATCAAGGGCCTTATGAGAAGCAAGGGGAATCCATTGTTGTCGGTGCAGACAAACGTATGAAAGTGTATGCATCCAATGCTCAAAACTACACTTATTACGTAACAGCGGTTGATGTTGTGGGCAAAGAGTCAGCACCTAGTCAAATAGTACAATATGGCAGCACACCGAGTACCCCTCCACCGACAACAGGTGGAGACAACTCAAGCGGAAATGGAAGTGGAAATGGTTCTGGCACAACAACAGCACCTTCCACACCAACTGGCTTGCAGGCTGCGAAAACAGATTTAAGCGTACGATTAACATGGGCGGCTAACAGTGTGTCGGACCAAGTAACGCAATACAATATTTATTACAGTGCAAACAACGATGGTCAATATTCCAAGATCGGATCGACCTTGGAAACAAGCTTTGAGTATGTTGCGCCGCTTATCACAGGTTCCTTCTATATAACCTCTGAAAACGCGAAAGGCGAGTCATCACCATCCTCCAAGCAAACGATCAGCTAGAGGTAAACGAAAAAGGCAGCAGCCTCTCACGAGGCTGCTGCCTTTTCTTTTAGGAATTTACGATTTAGAAAATGAATAGGAGCAGCATTCTATTTATTATTAAATGACATAAGATGAATCCGTTTCAAACAAACGGCTTATTTGCTCATAATCTTCTCTGGATAGATGCCATTTGGTTGCAGCCGTATTTTCCTCCAGCTGCTTAACCGTCTTCGCACCAGCGATCACGCTCGATATTTCCTGCTTATACAATAACCAGTTGATAGCTACCTGGCTTAACGGTTTCTCGATGGCTCTAGCAATTCCAGTAAAGGTTTCGATGATGACAATGTTTTTTATAAATTGTTTATCCGAAAATAATGGATTAAGCTGCGCGCGAACATCCGTTTTGGGCAGCCTTGTCAAATAATTAAATTTCCCCGTTAACAACCCCTGAGCTAGCGGACTATAAGGAATAAAACCGATTTTTTGCTGCTTCGCATAGGGTAACGCTGCATGTTCAACATCGCGTTGGAACAAATTATAGGGCAGCTGCAAAGATACAATATTGCTAACGGATTGCGCTGCAACTAATTGCTGAACGTTAAAGTTTGAAACGCCGATATTCCTAATTTTTCCTTCAACGACGAGTTGATTTAACGTTTCAAACGTCTCTTCAATCGGTGTTTTGCCGCTGGGATCGGGAAAATGTACTTGATACAAATCAATATAGTCCGTATTTAATCGCCGCAGGCTCTCCTCTACCTCACGAATTATATTTGCTTTGGATACATTTATACTAAACTGCCCTTGATCGTTCCAGATGAGGCCAGCTTTTGTTGCGATAATGACATGCTCCCTTACGGGCTGCAGCACTTTACCAAGCACTTTCTCGGAATGTCCCAGCCCATAGGTTGGAGCGGTGTCATAGAAGGTGATCCCCTGTTCATACGCACGACGAATGACAGCCTCAATCTCGTTATCATCGACTTCTCCCCAGCCTGCTTTCCCAGCAGCCCAAGCTCCGAACCCGATAACGGATGGATAAAGCTCGCTATTGCCTAATTTTCTCTTATCCAACAAGCGAACCTCCTTTACTTAATTATTCCTACCCGATTACTTGGAACTAACATAATTATAAATGTGTCTGCATGAAAGTCAACCCATTTTTTTCAAAATGAACCAGCTGCTTAACTACCGCTCGACAATTATGACTTGACAACTGTTTTCCATCTCCTTATGATAAAAAGCATTCATTATTGCGATAAAATTCCATATTCCCGATTAGGAAGGAAATAAAAACAATGACTAAAAGACGTATTGATCATGTTGGCGTTATGGTAAAAGATATTGATGCTTCTATTTCTTTTTATACTGAAATTATTGGCTTTGAGCTTAAAGGAAGAACGCCTCATACGAATGGAATTATTGAGCTTGCCTTTCTTGGCTTTGGCGGTTCCGACGAAACCGAATTAGAATTAATTCAAGGCTATAATGACAACCTTCCAAGTGAAGGCAAGGTGCATCATTTTGCAGTGACAGTAACGGATGTCCATGCGGAATTTGAACGTTTAAAGCAGCTTGAAGTGACCTTTATCGATGAGGGCATCACTGTACTGCCGAACGGATACCAATACTTTTTTGTAAGCGGACCTGACGGTGAGCGAATCGAGTTATTTCAGCGTTAATGAATGCTCGAATAAAGCACGAAAAAGAGGATGGCCCCTGATCTGATCAGGAGCCATCCTCTTTTTTATGTTTTGATTAGTCTTCAATTGTGGACAAATCGCCCGTTGGCAGGTTCAGCTCCCACGCTTTCAGCACTCGACGCATAATTTTGCCGCTTCGTGTTTTGGGAAGCTTATCCTTAAACTCAATTTCTCTTGGTGCCGCATGGGCGGATAAGCCTACTTTTACGAATTGTGAAATCTCAAGCTTCAGTTCATCCGAGGCCACATAGCCTTCGCGGAGTGCAATAAAAGCTTTAATGATTTCTCCACGCATCGGATCTGGTTTGCCG
This sequence comes from Paenibacillus sp. 2TAB26, assembly GCF_052115145.1. NCBI lineage: Bacteria > Bacillati > Bacillota > Bacilli > Caryophanales > Paenibacillaceae > Paenibacillus > Paenibacillus sp. 2TAB26. The sequence goes on along the minus strand of NZ_JBFRGC010000042.1, from coordinate 37,419 downwards.
ATAACCCCCGCTTCTGCTACAGCCGGATGCTCAACCAGCTTGCTCTCAACCTCAAACGGGCCTACTCTCTCGCCTGCTGTATTGATTACATCATCGATACGGCCTTGGAACCAGAAGTAGCCATCTTCGTCCATATAGGCGGAATCTCCAGAGATATACCAGCCTTTAAGATAAAAATATTCCTCATACTTAGAAGGATTATTCCATACCTTGCGCATCATGGATGGCCAAGGCACATGTATGGCTAAATTGCCCATACGATATGGAGGCACCTCATTGCCGCTATCATCGATAATAGCAGCTTTCACGCCTGGCAACGGCTTGCCCATCGATCCTGGCTTAATATCCATACTTGGATAGTTGCAAATCAATTGGCCGCCTGTCTCCGTCATCCACCATGTATCATGAATGCGTTGGCCGTAAACCTTCATTCCCCATCTTACGACCTCTGGGTTAAGCGGTTCGCCTACGCTTAGAACATGCCGCAAGCTTGTAAGATCAAACTGCTGTGATATTTCGTCACCTGCACCCATTAACATACGGAATGCCGTAGGCGCGCTATACCATACCGTAACGCCGTATTTCTGAATGACGCTATACCAATCGCTTGGACTAAAGCGTCCGCCTCGTATGACGTTTGTAGCGCCGTTAAGCCACGGTGCAAAGATGCCATAAGAAGTGCCAGTAACCCAGCCTGGATCTGCAGTGCACCAATATATATCGTTTTCTTTCAAATCAAGTACTATTTGACCCGTATACATATGCTGAATCATCGCATTTTGTACATGGTAGACACCTTTTGGTTTGCCGGTAGAGCCGGAAGTATAATGCAAAATGAGACCATCCTCGCGCTCCAGCCATTCAATCTCAGCCTCGTCGGACGCTGCAGCCATCTCTTCTGCAAAATCAACAATGTTCTCTTCCTTCGCTAAATCCTTGCCGAATACGATTACATGCTTTAAATTCGGCAGCTCATCTCTCTTAATTCTTTTTAGAAGAGCAGGCGTTGTAATAATAGCTGTAGCTTCGCTATCCAAAAGTCTGTCCTTTACCGCTGTCTCCATAAAGGCTTCGAATAGCGGTCCAACAACCGCGCCGACCTTCAAAGCACCAAGCGCGCTAAAATAAAGCTCCGGCGTTCTCGGCATAAAGATGAAGACACGCTCGCCTTTGGAAATGCCAAGCTTGCGCAAGACGTTTGCAAAACGATTGGATTGTTTGCTCAGTTGTTCGAAGGTGTAGGATTCATCCCGCTCACTATCGCTATAGTAAAGGGCGATTTTATCGCCTTTTCCTTGCTCGACATGACGGTCAATGGCCTCATACGCCATATTTACTTTTCCAGTTGTGTACCAGCTAAATTGACTTTCGATTTGACTCCATTCAAAGGAATTAATCGCTTCTTCATAATTCGGTAAGTTCGAATTTTGCGCAGTCGCTGGAATTCGTTCTTGATGTAAGTTGATCATACTATCACTCTCCCATCAAATCTGTGTTTCTACTTTGTAAGAATACGCTTTCAAAACGTAGTCGTAACTTGAGGCAAACAAGCCGACAACAACTCGCGCATCCCATGATCTTGAACCGCCAAACTTATTATAACATAACCTTTTTCTATTCGACTACGCTTTTCATTTAGTAAAATGTTTGTTATAAAGAGTAATAGAGAATTGTGTTTAAGCAGCAATTTAACAGCAAAGGGGGGGCAGCCTTGGAACATCGAAAGCGTTTGCAGCGAGAGCAGCTCGTTTTGGACGCAAGTCGTGAACTTATTTTGGAAGGACCAGTACCGCCCGATCAGTTAGCCAACATGACGATGCACAAATCGCTGGATGCATTCCGCAGACCAAACGAGCAGCATGTTGCGCTAGTTGAAATTGCCGGCCTAGAAGAAGGAAGAATTATTTTAGCGCGTGAAGGCTCGGTTATCGTTGGATACGTAACCTTCCACTATGCGGACGAGCTTGAGCGCTGGTCAGAAGGCGGAATGACGGATTTAATCGAGCTCGGCGCCATCGAGGTTGCAGATGATTATCGCGGCCTTGGCTTAGGAAAACGAATGATTCAGCTCGCCTTCGCCGAGGAGCAATTAGAAAATATGATTGTATTTACGACAGAGTATTATTGGCATTGGGATCTTGAGGGCACGAAGCTGAATGTGTGGGATTATCGCAAAATGATGGAAAAATTGATGCAATCCGTCGGAATGATTTGGTACGCCACAGATGACCCCGAAATCTGCTCCCATCCCGCGAATTGTCTTATGGTCCGTATCGGCACAGAGGTCCCGCTAAGCTCGGTAGAACATTTTGACACGGTACGTTTTCGGCAACGCTTTATGTATTAAGGTTTTGCTTACGATGCCGGTTTGCTGCGCAAACCTAAGTTACGCTTACGATGCTGGTTTGCTGCGCAAACCTAAGTTAATGCTTACGATGCTGGTTTGCTCCGCAAACCTTTAGGAGGATAGGAATGGCTTCTGACTCTATTTTCATCTATCATTCGGATACTAGCGGATATAAATTCGGTGAGGAGCATCCTTTCGATCCGCTGCGGCTTGCTCTAACGATCGATCTGCTCAAAGAAGTTGATGCTTTGTATGATGAGGATATTCAGCCTCCTGCAGTGTATTCCGAGGATGAGCTGTTGTCACTCGTCCATAGAACCGACTATTTGGACGCTGTTAAACAATTGAGTGAAGCCGAAATCGATGATGACAGCGTACTTGCACAGCAGTTTGGACTACATACAGAAGACACTCCTTATTTCCCTGGCATGCACAAGGCAGCTATGTCCATCGTCAGAGGCTCTGTGACGGCCGCTGAGCTTGTTATGACGGGTCAAGCTAAGCATGCCTACCATCTTGCCGGAGGATTGCATCACGCCTTCCCTGACCGCGCCTCAGGCTTCTGTGTTTATAATGATGCAGCAGTCGCTATTAAGCATATCCGTCAAACGTATGGGGCAAAAGTGCTTTATATTGATACGGATGTCCATCACGGGGACGGTGTTCAGTGGGTTTTCTATGACGATCCAGACGTATGCACCTATTCAATCCATGAAACGGGAAAATTTTTGTTTCCAGGTACGGGCTACGTGCACGAAAAAGGGACAGATCATGGTTTTGGCGCTTGCTTTAACGTGCCGTTAGAACCGTACACTGAGGATGAATCCTGGCTGGAGAGCTTTAATATTACGTTGCGCAAAATCATTTCGGCCTTCAAACCCGATGTCATTATTAGTCAGCACGGCTGCGATGCTCATGCCTTTGACCCGCTCTCTCACATTCATTGCAGCATGCGTATATATGCCCAAATCCCTGCTATCATACATGAATTAGCCCATACCTATACCGATGGCCGCTGGATTGCATTAGGCGGCGGCGGTTATGATATTTTCCGCGTCGTTCCACGAGCTTGGTCTTTAGTATGGCTTACAATGATTGATCACCCTATTGCACATGCGATTGCAGCTGGTGAAGAAGCTAGGCTTCCAGACCGCTGGTTGAGTCATTGGGAATCCATTAGCCCTCACAAGCTTCCTACTCATTGGATGGACGATCCCGAAGATATTGAGCCTATGCCTAGACGAATCGAAATTACGAACAAAAACAGAATGATGCAGCAGATCGTTATTCAAGATCTGTAATCCGATTACAGCGTCATGCTCGCACAAAAAAAAGAACCAGTTCCGATGTTGGCATCAGAGCTGGTTCTTTGTATTTCGTTTAAATATTTTGCATGATATCATCAATAATTTGATAAGAATTGTTGGAGGCGATTACCGTAAACTCTGGAAAGTTCACATGAGCCGATCCATCCGCTTTGTCAGACATCGAACGAATAATGACAAATGGTGTATTATTCATATCGCATACTTGAGCGACTGAGGCGCCTTCCATCTCCGCGCATGCGCCTTGCAGCTTCTCGTGAAGCAGCTTAACCGACTCGCGGCTTGCAATGAATTGATCGCCCGACAGCACTTTGCCCTGTATGCTGCGTCCTGAGAATAAACGATTGCTAGCTGCAGAAGCCAGCTCAATTAATCTCTCGTCTGCAGGAAATTCTGATCTTGGATGAAAAGGAATCGTTCCAAGAGCAAAACCTAGTGGTGTACAGTCCATATCATGCTGGACACAACTCGTCGAAACGACGATATCTCCAATGTTAAGCTGCGGATCAACTGCACCGGCAACGCCGGTGAACAGAACGCAATCAGCACCAAGATCAAGTAAAATTTGCGTGCAAACCGCAGCATTTACTTTCCCTACACCTGATTTGCAATAAATGATCGTTTTGCCATGAAGTGTGCCTTCATAATATGTAATACCTGCTTTAGTAACCTCAGACACTACGTTTACATGCTCATGCAGCAATTCAATTTCTTCAGCCATAGCGCCAATAATTCCAATTTTATTAAACGACATTTCTTTTATATTCCTCCAACCGATTGACGCACGATAATCTCATGCGGCAGCACAACTTTGGATTGATCTACATTTTCTTTCTTCATCAGCTTTGTCAGCAAACGCATCGATACCGCGCCAATATCATACATTGGCTGTGCTACAGCTGTAAGCTGTGGACGAACCATGGATGCCATGCGGCTGTTATCAACACTAATGACAGATATATCATCCGGTACTCTTAAGCCGGAATCCTGAATGCTGTGAATTGCGCCAATCGCCATTTCATCCGTTGCGGAGAACACAGCTGTCGGACGCTCGTCCAGCTCAATGAAATATTTCATCGCTTCTGCGCCTGATTCATAACGGTAGTTGCCCGTACGAACTAAAGCATCATCATAAGCAATACCTGCTGCTTCAAGAGCACGCTTATAGCCTTGGAATCTTGCATAACCAATGGATGGATCTTGCAGTGTTCCGCTGATCATTGCAATTCTTCTATGTCCTTGCTCATACAAGTTTTGTACAGCATCGAACGCAGCATCCTCGTGGTTGATGTCAACAGACGGAATTTGTCCGCTCTCATCGGAAGTTGCACAAAGTACAATCGGAACATTAGCCGTCTTAAATGCTTGCAAATGCTCTTCCGTCACTGCCCCGCCCATAAATAGCAAGCCGTCTACTTGCTTCTCAAGAAGTGTATTGATAACACGGATTTCTTTGTCTTTTTTCTTATCCGCATTACACAAAATAATATTGTAATGATACATATTCGCGATATCTTCAATTCCACGTGCTACTTCAGCAAAAATAGCATTTGAAATATCAGGAATAACTACGCCCACCGTCGTTGTTTTCTTACTTGCCAAGCCCCTTGCTACGGCATTTGGACGATATCCTAGGCGCTCTATTGCTTCATATACTTTTTTGCGTGTTGCTGGTTTCACATTGGGATTATTGTTCACAACCCGAGAAACCGTAGCCATTGATACTCCTGCTTCTCTTGCTACATCATAAATGGTTACCGTCACAGTGTTTCTCTCCATTAGCTCAGATTTTATAATTACGCACGACGCATATTAACGTTATCATACGACAAAATATTTCTTTTCGCAATGTTGACGCATGTTTCACTCATCTGCACGTCTTGTAAAATCAATAATCTGAGCTTTTATGTAAGCAACGTTCGACGGCTTATTTGCTCAAGTCTCTTTTTCAAATCCAAAATCCATGCTTCATCGTTTAGCGTTTGAGCAAGCAAATACAAATCAAGTAGCTTATTGATTCTCTGCTCAACCAATCTCTCGAATCCGATGCGATCCGTCTGCTGTTTGTCTGCCTTTGCCTCTACCAGAATGCTAGCCCACTCGTTGCATTCATTAAAAAGGAATGTCTGCTTGTCTGGTTGAGCCCCCAATTGTGCTATTAAACCTGATAAATCAGGTTTTACTTCCGGAAATACTTCACTGCGATTGCAGGTTGTGCAAGAATATATAGGAACGTTATCGATCTCAACCTTCCCTGAGTAAATAACTGTGCGCAGTTTCATCTTCATGATGTCGCCACAATGACAACTCTTATGCAAAGTGGTCCACTCCTTCATAGTAGCAGCTATCGTAACAACCATAGCTTTCAGAGTAATAATGTATAAATGATTCGACTATTTTCGCACAAATTCCTGCATGCACAACCTTGTAATTTTTACTACTAAAATCACACTCAAAATTGACCACAAAATGCTAGTTATGGCGCAACTTTTCTCCACATTTTCCTTACTGGCGGCACAGCTGCAACAATCGTCCAAATCGCTGCTCCGATAAGATCATTCCGCACATCCATAACGTCCGGCATTCTGCCGCCAACAAAAGACTGATGATATTCATCTGTAATTCCATATAAACCACAAATAAGTACAATAACGACCTTCATCCAAAATCGGTCGCCCCTCTTGCCAATGCCGTAGTCTATCGTAAGTGCAAGTATGAAGTAGGAAACAAAATGGCCCCAATTAAAACCTTCCATAAAGGGGAAAAACTTTTGAAAGAACGGGAGAAAGGTATTTATCTCATCACCTGTTCTCGAAGATAGCGCAAATATAACAGCCATCCATGCAATAGCCGGCAAAAAGCGCAGCAGCCTAACGTATGAAAATGGTTTAGAATAACTCTCCGTTTGCTTCATTGTTTCTCCTTCGTTACAATAATAGAGATCTTTACTAGATGGAGGGAAAAATATGCCGTTACAAAATAAAACCGTCATCTGCTTGCTAGACGACGAATTTGAGGATTTGGAGCTATGGTATCCCGTATATCGTGCGCGCGAAGCTGGTGCGACCGTTTTATATGCTGGACCTGAGAAAGGTAAAACACATATCGGAAAATACGGCGTGCCTGCTGTAGCTGATTTGTCATTTGATGAAGTAAATAGCGAAGACATTATCGGTTTATTGGTCCCAGGCGGCTGGGCACCTGATAAGCTACGCCGTTATCCTAAAGTTCTCCAGCTCGTACAAGAACTGAACGCCGCTGACAAACCGATCGGCCAAATTTGTCATGCCGGCTGGGTGCTCATCTCGGCGAAAATATTGGAGGGGCGTAAAGTCACTTCAACACCTGGCATTCGAGATGACATGGAAAATGCAGGAGCGACATGGTTCGATGAAGCTGTCGTTGTTGATGGAAACCTCATTTCCGCACGCCGTCCGCCCGATCTTCCTCCTTATGCAAAAGCGTTTGTAGATGCACTAGTACAGCGAATGGGTTAACCATTCGCTGTTTTTTTGTCCAAGCGCTCCATAAAACCAGTTAGCTGCTCCAATATTTCTGTACTTGTCCGGCAATGATGCAGCTGCTGAAATACCTCATGGCTTTCTTCTTGTGAAGTGAAGAGCAGCCTTTCCTTGATGGGCAAAATCGAATGCGAAGACATGCTCAGCTCATCTACATCTAGGCTTAGCCAAATCGGCAGCGCTCTTAGATCCCCTGCAAGCTCGCCGCACACGCCAACCGTTATCCCGCTCCGCTTTGCCGCTTCCACCGTCATGCGCAGCATTCGAATGAGCGCTGGATGGTATGGCTCATACAAGTGCGCGATTTCCTCATTCATACGATCCACAGCTAACGTAAACTGTACCAAATCATTCGTGCCGATACTAAAGAAATCAACCTCTTCCGCGAGTAAATCAGCAATCATAACTGCGGCAGGAACTTCAATCATAATTCCGATCTTCATCCCTTTATCATAGGGATACCCCGCTGCTTCAAGCTCAAGCTTCGCTTCGTTTAATACTGCATTTGCAGCACGAACTTCATCGACAGATGAAATAAGCGGATACATAAGCTTTACTTGACCGTAATGACTTGCCCGCAAAATAGCACGAAGCTGCGTTTTGAACAAATCTTTACGATCCAGCGATATCCGAATGGCTCTGTAACCTAGAAAAGGATTGTCTTCCTCTGGCAGGTCAAAATAATCGAGCTGCTTGTCACCGCCGACGTCCAGCGTTCGGATGACGAGCGGCTCACCCTCAAGTCGTTCGGCTACGCTGCGATATACCTCAAACTGTTCTTCTTCCTTTGGAAACCGATTTCGATCCATGTACAAAAATTCCGTACGGAACAGCCCAACCCCATGCGCCCCGCTCGACATCGCAATTTCCAGCTCTTTGTAGGAGCTAATATTGGCTGCAAGCTCCAGCCTTTTGCCATCAGGCGTTACCGGGCGATGACCTGCAATGCCATGCAGCCTTTTTTTCGCTTCCGATTGATGAGAGTGCAGCTCTGTGTAATAGTCAATAACTTGCTGAACAGGATCGATAAACACAGTGCCGTCATTGCCGTCAATTACTAGCGTTTGCCCTGTTTGAATAGGCTCAACTAACCTCGTCTCTACACCAACAACAAGAGGTACGCCGAGCGCTCTTGCCATAATAGCTGAATGTGAAGTTTTGCTGCCAGCAAGAGTCACAATGCCGAGCACATGCTGCGGATTAATATGTGCTAGCTGAGAAGGAGACAACTCTTTAGCAATCAATATAAATGGCTGCGTATCTGAAGGCAGTGTAATTTCTGGCGCTCCCAGCAGATGCTTCAGCAATCGATTGCCCACATCCTTAATATCTAGCGCCCGTTCTTTCATGTACTCATCGTCAAGCAGATCAAACATTGTAACAAAATGATCTATAGCTTCTTTAACAGCAACCTCAGCCGCTTTGTACTGGCGTTGGATAATACCTTGGATTTCATTCATAAAGACAGGATCGTCCAAAATGGCTATATGAGCATCGAATATATGTGTTTCCTCTGAACCGACTACATCTCGCAGATCATCTTTAATCTGTTCAATTTCAGACTTAGAGGTACGAATGCCTTCGTATACACGTTCGAACTCGCGGGCAAAATCAGCTACATCGATTTTTTGCTCCGGTAACTCCCATTCCCAATTCGGAAGCACAAACGATCTCCCAATCGCTATGCCTGCTGACGCCCCTATTCCTTGAATCATTGTGTTTCCCCTCCACCGTTTCTCTCTTTAAGTACAACAGACAATACCGAGGACTGCCCCTTTTTCACCGCTTTGAAAGGTGCAAATCGCCATGAGTGAACAAGATCAGAATTTGTTATGACCATAGGAGTAGCAAGAGATTTGCTCTCCTTTCGAACTCGCTGCAAATCAAATTTTATAAGCATCATGCCTGGCGTTACTTCGTCTCCTTCTTTAACGAGCGCATTAAAATACGCTTTGCCAGCCAGACGCGAAGTATCTATGCCTATATGAAGCAGAACTTCCAACCCCTCAGGAGTAAGAATGCCGATCGCATGCATCGTCGGATAAATATGCATCACCTTGCCCTTGACCGGCGATACAAGCTCTCCTTTCTCCGGTATAAATGCGACGCCTTGTCCGACGAGTTTGCCCGCAAATATCGGATCAGGCACCTCATCAAGAGGAATCATGCGGCCTTGCATCGGCGAATGGAACAAAACTTGTGCTTGATCACGATGAATAGTCTTGATCATCTCTTCACGGATGAGTTCGGAATACGTGCCAAATACGACCTGAACATGTCCGCCGCCTAATTTGATTACGCCTGCAGCACCCAGATTCCGAAGTGCATTTATGTCGAGCAGCTTATCGTTGGAAACTTTAAGCCGCAGTCTTGTAATACAGGACTCCATCTTTTCTATATTTTGTTTACCGCCAATGGCTTGCAAAATAAGCGGTGCACGATAAGGGATATCGCCTGCCCATTCATCAAGCTGTGAGCCTTCCTCACGACCTGGTGTCGGAATCCGAAATCTTCGTATCGCCCAGCGAAACAAAAAGTAATAAACGAAGCCAACAACGATGCCGATCGGTATGATTAGCCAACCTCGCGTTGCCAAATGCTCGTTGATAACATAATCTATGGCTCCTGCTGAGAAGGAGAATCCGTGCTTAATGCCAAGCTCATAAGTAACCCACATGATAATGCCTGACAATATCGCATGGACGACGTATAAATAAGGAGCAACAAACAAAAATGCGAACTCTACCGGCTCAGTAACGCCAGTTAGAAATGACGCAAGCGCTGCGTACATAAACGTTTTCCGAATTTTCGGCTTTAAATCCTCGCGCGCTTCGTGAATAATGGCGAATGCGATGGCTGGCAAAGCGAACATCATCGTCGGATAAAGTCCAGCCATAAACGAGCCGGCAGTAGGATCGCCAGCGAAGAAACGCGGAAGATCGCCATACACCATCTGTCCTGAAGCTGTTTCAAAGCTGCCAATTTGAAACCAGAATACATGGCTGACCAAATGATGCAAACCGAATACAACCAAAATCCGGTGTACAAATCCGTATAAAAATACGCCGAAACCGCCACCCGATTCAACAATTTCACCCAGATTTATCATCATGCTCTGTAAATAAGGCGCAATATTGATCATAGCTATTGAGAACAACAAACTAACAACACTTACAAATAACGGTACAAACCGCGGTCCGCCAAAAAATTGTATGTATTCCGGTAATTTTAAGCTTTTAAACCTCTCATGGCTCACGCCTGAAATAATTCCTATTAGTGTACCAATGAGCACGGTTGGCTCAATCGGCACCTCTGCCGACCCTGTAATACCGCTATAAATAGCCATACCTACAAGAGCAGCCATCCCTGCTGCGAGAGCATTACCCGTTAAGCCAAGTGAGATGCCAAGCGCAAAAATATATGGTAAATATGTAAAAATCGTTTCGCTTGCAGCTAATAAATAGCCTTCCATCCCTGGCAGGCCAAAGTAATCCCATGGCAGCTTGCTTAAACTCAAAAATATAGCCGCACCTGGCAGGACAATCATCGGCAGCATGAATGCTCTACCAAGCTGCTGCAGGCTCCCAATGAAAACCATCTTGCACCTCCTTCAAGTTTTGCGAAGCAAAACTACTTCGTAAGCATAAGCTTCAAGTTTTGCAAAACAAAACTAACTCCGTAAGCATTATTCAACACATCTATATCGATGTTAAGCGTTTGCTGCGTTTTTGTCAAAGTAAAACGGCGAGCCTGTAAGGGCCCGCCGATGTTGATGATTCTTTTCTAATTGTATTAAAAAAATGTTATCGATTACCGCCTGAATAAGGAGAAGAATTGACTGCACTCGTCGACTGCCAGCCTACATGAGAAATGACAGGCCCTGCGTTTTGATAAGCATTCGTTGCTTCATATACAGGGTGAAGCGACGTGTTTGAGTGAGTTTGTGTCATACCGCCATATCCATTTTGGAATTGCGATTGGCCGTAACCTCCATAATTGGAAGCTGCATGCTGAGCATACTGCGCCCCATTATTCGAGGATGGCTGGTAGTAGGAATGTTGTTGGTTATGCTCAGAACCAGCTTGATAACCTACATGTGCGATAACCGGACCTACGTTGCCAAACGCCGTTGCTGGCGATTGCGCGTAGCTGTGAACCGGTTGATGCGACATGAATGAATTGTTCGTTCCCACCGGATGCGTCATATTCGAATAGTTGTTAGGAGCATAATGTTGTGTTTGCGCTCCTTGGCTATAAGCATTAGACGATTGGTAACCGCCTGGCGAGTTAGCAACAATCGAGTGCGTTTCTCTGCCAAAAGTCGGTTGGCTTAGCTGCCCTTGGTAGTGCGATTGCACATGGCCAGATGGCTCAAAATGTGCATTTTGGTTAAGGTAGCTCTGTTGGCCTTGGTAATTACCCGGTTGTTGCGAAAACTGATTCACGTCGTGTCCTCCTTGAATTACAATCGTATTGTCTTCAAGTGAATGCCGCTTGTTTCGCTTTCTACATGCGAAAAACAAGTACGCAATCGCTCTTGAAGCTTTCTTATTGTGTAGGAGTGACCTGTTTTTTATAACTGTTATCTTTTGGGTTTCCCGTTCGGAAGCAGGATGGAATCCTCCACCTTGATACAACGATCCATTATAACCTCAAGACCGCCTGCTGCAGCAATCGCAGCCGCTTCCTCGTTTGCAATGCCAAGCTGCAGCCAGAAGGTTTTTGCGCCGATGGCAACCGCCTCTTCAGCTACAGGCGGCGTATGCTCGCTTCTGCGGAAAACATTTACGATATCTACAGGCACGGGAATATCTTTTAGAGAAGCATAACTTTTTTGTCCCAAGATTGAATCGGCGTTAGGATTAACAGGAATAATCGTATAGCCCTTCGCTTGCATCGCTTCAGATACCATATAGGATACGCGCTCTGGATTGTCTGACAAGCCTACAACAGCTACCGTCGTGCTATTCTCCAAAATACCCTTAATATGCTCGCGAGTTGGATTCTCAAATGCCATGATCATACCTCGATTCATTATTTTGTGAACAAGCTTCTAAACGTCAACGAATAATTAGCCTTCAATCCATTCAACCTTAGCGCCTAAAGCTTGCAAATGATCGAAGAATATCGGATAGGACTTCGCTACATGATGTGCATCACGAATTCGAATAGGCTGTTTCGCACGCAATCCAACGACCGATAATGCCATGATGACACGGTGGTCGTAATGCGCATTGATTTCGACACCGCCCTCTACACCTTCAGGACGTCCATGCACGATAATCTCTGCTTGGCGTTCTTCGACATTGGCTCCAGCTTTTCTTAATTCATTCAAATAATCGGTAATGCGGTCACACTCTTTGTAGCGCAAATTTTCTACATTATAAAATCTAGATGTGCCTTCAGCAAAAACAGCTGCTGCAACCATTGCGAGTACAGCATCCGTTGCATGATCGCCATCGAACTCGACTGCTTTGAGCTTGCCATTGCCCTTCACGTGGACAATGCCATTCTCATGCGTAAGAGGAACTTCCATCATTTTCAACACATCAACGACAGCGCGTTCGCCTTGCTTGCTCTTCTCTTCCAAACGGTGTACGATGACATCCGATTCCGTTACAGCCGCAGCTGCTAGAATGGCTGCAGACCCCGGGTAGTCGCCTTGCACAGAATAAGTTTTTGCTTCATAGCTTTGACCGCCTGGGATGCGGAACCGCATATAGTCCTCATCTGCATGGATAACAATACCCGCTTGCTCCAATACTTCTAGTGTCTGGCCAACTACTACTTTTGACTTCAAATCATGCAGCACTTCAATTTCACTGTCCTCTTCGAGAAGAGGCGTCAAAAACAGCAGCGCACTCAAAAATTGCGAGCTTATGTTGCCTGAAACTTGAATTTTGCCGCCCTTTGGAGCGCCGCCTTGAATTCGAATAGGCAGCTTGCCTTCATTATGCTCAATAGAAACGCCCATCGCTGTCAAAGATTCAATGAGGTCGCTATGAGGTCGTTTACCTAGAGAATCTGGATAACGATTAATAAAGGTTACGTCTGGGCAAAGTGCCGCGATGGCCATCAAAAACCGCAAAACCGCACCTGCGTTACCTACATCCAGCTGCTCAACTGGCTTAGGATTACGGCCAAAACCGGTAATAACGATTTTCTCCTCGTCTTCCTCTACCGTTGCTCCCAAATCCCGAATGCAGCGGCGCATTGCATCGCTGTCTTCACTGTGGGCTGGGAAATAAATCGTACTTGTTCCTTCAGCTAGAGCGGCTACCAGAAGGTAGCGAGTGGTATAATTTTTTGAAGAAAGCGCTTGAAGTTCACCTTCAAGTCTTGGCGTTGGTGTCACTAAAACGTCCATAGTTCGTATGATCTCCCTTTACAATAATATATACACATCTACAGCTGATCGGCTGATTGAGGTGATGATGATCTCCGTTATTTATGAAGCGACCATTGCTCGAGTATTGCAGCAACAACCTCTTCCACACTCATATTTGTCGTATCGATCGTAAAATGAGCAAAATCGTAAGCATGCTCACGCTGTTTAAGCAGCAGATTAACTCGCTCCTCTGCATCGCCTTGAAGCAAAGGCCGCTCTGTGTCCGTCTTTACCCGAGCGATGATTTGATCTGGGCTCGCCTTTAAAGCGACGACAAAACCGTTTTTAAGCATTAGCTCACGATTAATGGGACTTAGCACTGCACCGCCGCCTGTTGCAACCACACAGGTATCCTCGCGCTCCAAAATCGTTCCCAGCACTTTGGTTTCAATGATCCGGAAACCTGCTTCGCCATCCGATGCGAAAATATCAGAAACCCGCTTGTTTTCCAGCTTTTCGATTTCTTCATCGCCGTCGATGCGCGTGCAGCCCACCTTCTCGGAAAGCAGCTTGCTGACGGTTGATTTGCCGGTTCCCATAAACCCGATAAGCACTAATTTACTCAATTGTTGCCTTCCCATCGTAACCGTTTCACCCTTTTCGTTCTTGTTAAACCAATTTTTCTACAATATCATATCATTTTTTTGTAATACTAGGGTATAAAAAAGTTATATATGCCGTATGGATGATAAAGATGTTTATTCGAGAATAGGAGTGACATTAGCGATGAACAGTGATCTTCAGTTGCCTGATCAAAGTCCAACTCAAAAACGCTTCAATCGTATTCTCGATCCTGACCATCCCCTTTGCCGGGAGGATGTGGTCTGGATGCTTGAATTTATTAAAAAAAAGGTGGCTGACGAAGATCCAGCCTTAAAGGATCTTACGCAGCCACGCTTATTGCAAAATTTTCATTTCTTTGCCGAAGCGGCCATGTCGCTCATCCATCGCAGACATTATTCCAATCAAGAGGCCGATCGGCTGCGCGACTGTTTGCGTCAAGCAGCTTATGGCTTAAATAAGGACAATCCTCGCGAGACGAGGAACTAATGGCTGATCTAATTAAGATTGCATCCAGTTAAAGTGGAAGCTTCCTTCTTTGTCCACACGTTTGAACGTGTGAGCACCGAAGTAGTCACGCTGCGCTTGAAGCAGGTTTGCAGGCAAACGCTCCGTACGGTAGCTGTCGAAGTAAGCAATTGCACTTGAGAATGCAGGAACCGGCACTCCGTTCGAAACTGCAGCGGAGATCACTTCACGCCAAGCCCCTTGGTACGACTCAACGATGTTTTGGAAATAAGAATCAAGCAAAAGGTTGCGCAGGTTAGGATCACGGTCGTAAGCGTCTTTGATGTTTTGCAGGAAGCGAGCACGGATAATGCAGCCGCCGCGGAAGATCATAGCGATTTCGCCGTAGTTAAGATCCCAGTTAAATTCTTCAGAAGCTGCACGCATTTGAGCAAATCCTTGAGCGTACGAGCAAATTTTACTTGCGAACAATGCTTTGCGAACAGATTCGATAAATGCTGCTCTGTCACCTTGGAAAGGTGTTTTTGCAGGTCCGTTAAGTACTTTGCTTGCCGCAACGCGCTCTTCCTTCATAGCTGACAAGAAACGAGTAAATACGGATTCTGTAATGATAGAAAGCGGTACGCCAAGATCTAGCGAGCTTTGGCTTGTCCATTTTCCAGTACCTTTTTGACCAGCGGAATCCAAGATAACATCTACCATTGGCTTGCCTGTCTCAGGATCGTATTTGGAGAAGATATCTCTAGTAATTTCGATTAGGTAGCTGTCAAGCTCGCCTTTATTCCATTCGGAGAAAATTTCGTGCAGCTCTTCAGCACTAACATCAAGTACGTTTTTAAGCAGATCATAAGCTTCGCAAATCAGCTGCATATCGCCGTATTCGATTCCGTTATGTACCATTTTCACATAATGACCGGCGCCATCTGGTCCGATATATGTGCAGCAAGCATCGTCTCCAACTTTAGCTGAAATAGCAGTAAGAATGGGCTCAACCAGCTCGTAAGCGGATTTTTGTCCACCCGGCATGATAGAAGGTCCTTTTAGCGCTCCCTCTTCGCCGCCAGAAACGCCAGTTCCGATAAAACGGAAGCCTTTAGCTTCAAGATCTTTGCTGCGACGAACAGTATCAGGGAAATAAGCGTTGCCGCCATCGATGATGATATCGCCTTCAGCCAAATGTGGAACGAGCGAATCAATCGTTGCGTCTGTTCCTGCACCTGCTTGTACCATAATCAAAATTTTGCGGGGAACTTCCAATGATTGAACAAATTCCTCGATTGTATAAGTAGGAACAAGATTTTTTCCAACTGCTTCTTGAACAAGATCATCAGTCTTCTCGCGGGAACGGTTGAACACCGATACCGTGAAGCCTCTGCTTTCAATGTTAAGGGCAAGGTTTTTACCCATTACGGCTAATCCAATTACACCAATTTGCTGTTTTGACATCTGGTTCTTCCATCCTTCATCATCTATTTTGGGTCACAATAGTTTCATTTTACTCTTTTTGCGGCAAGAAGAAAACTGTCTGCAAGGAAAAATGTCGCAATAGTCGCATCAATTATATTGAGAGAACTAAAAAGTTTATCTTATATATACCGAAAAGCTTAGACATTTTTATAATAAATGGAGTCTTTTTTAATGGTAAATGAACAACATAAAAACGATCAAATGCTGTTAGAAGGCAGCTTTTGATCGTTTTTATGTTTTCAAATGGGGGCTAGCATCTATCATCAGAGTTCCAATTGCAACATTTCCGAGCGAAGAGTATTCAGCCGCTCTTTAGACTCAGTAACCGCTTCCTCATCCTTGCTCTCTAGCGCGTCAAACAGCATCGATAGCTCATAATCCAGCTCATAACGCAGTACAACCGCTCTTTCCTCAGCACGCTTTGATTGAAATGCTCTAATCATTTCTTCTATTGTAACGAAAGGCTTCTTCTGATAAATAATCCGATGTTCCATACCGGACACCTCCACGAGTCGTATAATCTCACCGAACATAATACTCTCAATGACGATTTGACGATCTTTAATGCGCTTCACAATCGCATGTCCACGTGTGTCATTAATCAGCTTTTCAATTAATTCTGACAGCTTCTCATCTTTAATAATGTAGTCCCCGACAATTTTGTAACGGTTCTTCATTCGCTGGAACTGAAGCTTAACGAGCTTGCGGCCAGTTCGAATGGATACAAGAAACTGCCCCTCCGTCTCACTCCAGTACAAGGAGTACCCTTCCTGAATAAGATCGCGGATGAGATTTTGGATTTGCCGCCGGTCAAATCGCAGCTCCAAATTGCAATATTCGACTTCATGGCTTTTGTTCACGGCAATCCCTCCCTTACCTCAGAATAGTTGACGAAATGTTCTGATAATTTGTTCTTACTTTTATCTTATACTCCATCTTATGTTATGGCAACTTGGATTATTGACTAATTTTACGCTTATAGCCGACTTATCTAAAAAAAGGGCGCGAGCGTCTTCATATGAAGYGGTCTCGCACCCTTTTGATCTTATATTCCATAGGCCTCCATGGATTTTTCAAACCCATTTCATGCATATGTTTTCAACTTTAGTTGCGCAAAGCAAAAGCGATAGCTTCTTCTAATTCTAGCTTTTGCGCTTCTAATTCGTTCCTTTGCTTAAGCTCTACGATTCCATCAGCAGCATGTTTCCCTACTACAATGCGCAGTGGTATGCCGATAAGATCGGAATCCTTGAATTTGACGCCTGGGCGCTCGTCACGATCATCGAGCAGCGTCTCTACCCCAGCCTCAAGTAATCTTGCTGCAATATGCGCGGCCAAATCCATTTGAACCTGATCCTTCGCTGATACAGGAACCACATGAACGTGATAGGGTGCTATCGATTTAGGCCAAATGATGCCATTGCTATCGGAGTGCTGTTCAAGTACCGCAGAAAGCAAACGTGAAACTCCGATACCGTAACAGCCCATTATTAACGGCTGTTCTGAGCCCGACGCATTTAAAAACTTTGCATTTAGCGCTTCACTATATTTTGTTCCCAGCTTGAACACATGGCCAACCTCAATGCCGCGGTAAAATACCAAGCTGCCTGTCTCGCAACGCGGGCACCCGTCTCCTATTGCTGCATTTCGATAATCACCTGCCTGCACATCCGTCAAATGAATGCTTGGGATAACATTTCCGATATGATAATCCTGCTCATTCGCTCCTGCTACTCCTGATTTCATCGCAAGGACAGCATGGTCAGCATAAACGGGAATTTGCAAGCCGATCGGCCCGGCAAAGCCGGTAGGTGCGCCAGTTACCCGCTCTGTCGTAGCTTGATCCGCAAGCTCCAGATGTGCTACAGCAAGCGCATTTTTCACTTTTATTTCATTTACCTCATGGTCTCCCCGAACAACAACAGCAACCGGAGCACCGTCAGCAACATAAATCAGTGTTTTCATAAAAGTATCTGCTCCAAGGCCAAAAGCCTCCACAAGCTGGTCAATCTTCTTGATCTCCGGTGTATGATGTCGCACTAACGCAGCATCATTATTCTGCTGTGTATCCGTTGGTTGTTCCGACAGCTTGTATTCAGCTTTTTCCAAATTCGCCGCATAGTCGCATGAATTGCACACAGCAATCGTGTCTTCACCAATATCAGCCAACGCCATAAATTCATGTGTTCCGCCTTCTCCGCCAATTGAACCTGCATCAGCTTCAACCGGACGGTAATTTAGGCCACAGCGTGTGAAGATGCGATTATAAGCCTCGTACATGCTCGTATAGCTGCGATGAAGCCCATCCCAATCCTCATCAAAGGAATAAGCATCTTTCATTAAAAACTCTCTGCCGCGGAGCAAGCCATAACGTGGACGCTTCTCGTCGCGAAATTTAGTTTGAATCTGATACAATGTCATTGGCAGCTGTCGATAAGAGCTTACCTCGCTGCGCACCAGAGCTGTAATCACTTCTTCATGCGTTGGTCCAAGCGTAAACTCGCGATCATGTCGGTCACGCAGCCGCATAAGTTCAGGTCCATACACATCATATCGACCCGATTGCTGCCACAGCTCTGCCGGCTGCATAGCGGGCATTAATACCTCTTGAGCTCCGGCTTGATCCATTTCTTCTCTTACGATTTGCTCGAGTTTTCTGAGCACTCGCCTGCCTAGCGGCAAATACGTATAAATACCTGCGGCAAGCTGTCTAATAAGACCTGCACGCAGCATTAATTGATGGCTGGCTGCTTCCGCTTCTGACGGCGCCTCGCGCAAGGTAGGCATTAAAAGCTTACTTTGTCTCATAATAGATAACCCTCCGATGATTAGATTTAAGCCATAAAAACAAAAAAACGCATTCGTAAGGGACGAATGCGTTCGTGGTACCACCCTCAAATAGCCGCCAAATGATCTGGACGACTCTCAATAGATAACGGAATGAATATTCCGGCAGCGGAAGAAGTATACGCTTCCTGCTGCAGCTCGCAAGATAGGGATTAATCAATCGTTCTTAGAAGCCTTCCAGCCTTCGGGCTTCCTCTCTGATAGAAACGTTTGCTGATTAACATAGTCTTGGTCGACGCTGTTGCGATGTCATTAACTTTTGACAAATTTACAATACAACGATGATGAAGTCAAGCCAATTTTCAGGGCGCTTGCTGCTTAGTATTTTAGCTTGTGCGATTTGGCCTGAGTACTGCAGAACCAAAGGCAATCAGCACAGCAGCGAATAAAAGCAGGATAAGAAGCGGAAGCAAGATGTCACTAAAGCTGCCCCCGCCGCCTAAACGATCAATTGCTGTAAGCGCCCATTTTTGCGGAAAGAAATTAGCAAGCTTTTGCATAAAATCAGGAAGCATGGAAAGAGGAAAGAAACAACCGCTGATCATGCAGGACGGAGCGATGATAATGTTGTTGATTTGAGACAGCTGCGTGCTATTGCGCACTAGACCCGCTACCGCCGAAGCAAGGCCAACAATCGCAAGCAAGAAGAATTCCAATACGAGCAGCATCCATCCGAACGAAATACCAGGTGAATAGTCAAATACGAAATAAGTTAAGCTTAGAACAATGACAAGCTGAATCGTGCCCACAAGCATGCTGCCCAAAAAATTTCCAAAAGCAATATCAAGCGAGCGAAGCGGCGCTGTGTACATCCTTGCCATCGTGCGCTGCTCTCGATCTTCCATAATGAAACCGATAGACTGGCTGACAAGCAGCATAACAAACATAAGGATGAGACCGATCATTGTTGGATTGGATACAATTTTGCCAAGCTCCATTTCCGTATTAGCAAGGACAGCTTTAGGTGAGGCTTGCGCTTCCAGCAAAGCGGTCAGCTTAGATAAATCCACTGGAGATTCAGGGTCAGTCCCTCTTACAAGAGCGGCAGAGGAAAACAGCTTCTGAGCTTCTGTCTGAAGTGTAGCTTCAAGCGAAGCGTTCCAAAGCTGCGTATTCATTCGGTAAAGCTGAGCTGTCGACGAATCTCCCTCCATCATTTTTGCTGAGAAATCCGCAGGAATATAGATGGCAGCATCCGCTTTGCCCTCTATTACATGATCCTTTAACTGCTGTTCATTCATCGCCGGCTCCGAATGGATCTCATACAATGGCTCTTTCTGTAATGATGATGCCAAATATTCGCCTAATATTCCTGAGTCAGCATTATTCACGATAATAATAGCCTTATCTCTATTCGTACTAGCGAACAATCCTGCCATTATAGATA
The DNA here is from genome assembly GCF_052115145.1 of Paenibacillus sp. 2TAB26. NCBI lineage: Bacteria > Bacillati > Bacillota > Bacilli > Caryophanales > Paenibacillaceae > Paenibacillus > Paenibacillus sp. 2TAB26. Next base: position 17,108 of record NZ_JBFRGC010000042.1, on the reverse strand, counting down.
AAATGATCGCTGGGACAAGAACATTCATAATCAATCCGCGACGGGAACCCATTGTGCGTCGTACGAGATGTGCAGCAATTTGCAAACTAGGCATGCTTTCTCACCACCTTTGGCAGTCTAATGACTGCGATTATTGTTATGCCTAAAGCGATTGCTCCAAGAATACCGATTGCATTCCAAATCATTGCTGAAGCTTCACCGTTCATGATGGCACGAAGCGTTTCATTAGCCCAATGATTGAGCGTCCACTTATCGAGACCTCCTACCATCTTCTCAATGCCTGTAATCATTCCGCCGCTAATAAAGGTCATGCTGAATACAATGATGCTGAACAGCGTTTGTGTCGTTTTTTTGGATCGTACGAAGGATGAGATCGTAATAGCAAGTGCAGCCCCAGCAGCAGTCGTAAGCAGACAAGTCAGCGCAATAGCTCCAAAGTTATTTCCCCAATCAACGCCATATACAAATGATGTAAATGCGATAATTACTGCCGCTTGCAGCGCTGCAAGCATGACTCCTCCTAAAATAATGCCAAACACAATGGCTCTAAATGAGCCTGGAATTGCGTACATACGCTGCAAAGTTCCCGCTTCCCTCTGATTGAGCAGCGCGATCGTCGCCGTCATGCCGCCATAGAGCAAAAACATAATTAAGTAGGCCACAGAATAGTATTGCATCGCTGATTCTTTGCCAAAGGCTTGATTATCTCCTGAGCTCAAATTTTTCGTCTCAATGTGTGATTGTCCTGCTGGCGCTTGACTTTGAGCAGCACCCGCACTTAGCTCTGGTCCAAGGATTTGCAAAGCTGCGGCTTGCAAATTTACAGCAGCCATATATTTATTGATAAAAGCAGAAGCAGCAATATTTTTTTCTTCATAGCGCCCTTCAAACGTTGACCAATTCGCCGTTTCCCCTGCGCTTAGCTCACTGGAGAAGTTTTTCGGAATCGATACGCCATAATCAGCAATACCCTCGCGTATCCAGTCCTTTAACTCCTTCTCTGACTTTGCATCTAGAACCTTCACATATGGTTTTATTGCTTCATTGCTCCAGAAAGCATCAATGCTAGCTCGCATTTCCCCCTGATCCGCATTATATAGGGCAATTTTAGCCGGCTTTATTTCTGTGTCAAATGCGCTGCCAAGCAGCAAAATCAACAATAAGGGCAAACCGATCAAAATAATAAGAACGGAACGCATCCGTGTATATTTTATAAGCTCATAATAAGCAGCTGTCCACCATGCTGGCATCACCATCATCTCCTATTCGTCACGTAATGTGCGTCCGGTCATTTGCAGGAATAGCGATTCAAGGTTCGGCTCTTCCCGCGTCAGCTTGCGAATATTAATGCCATGCTTCTGAAGGATAAACAATAAATCCTGTAATATAGACAGAGATTCCTTCACCGTCACTTCAAGCGTCAAGCTATTATCTCGTTCTGCAAGCTGAAGCACGCCTGGATGCTCAGCCATCTCTGTCATTGCCGGCGCCGATTTTTTATCAATGACAAAAATCAGCTTCTCTTCCTGGCCAACCTGACGTTTTAATTCATCCTTCGTCCCGTATGCAATAAGCTTGCCTTCATCGAGAATGCCGATTCTCGTGCAAATCGCTTCTACTTCCTCCATGTAATGGCTGGTGTAAATGACAGTAGAGCCTAACTTATTTAATTCCCTTACGGACTCCAAGATATGGTTGCGTGACTGAGGGTCGATTCCAACCGTTGGCTCATCCATAATGATCAGCTTTGGACGGTGCATGATGGCGCAAGCAATGTTCAGTCTCCGCTTCATTCCACCTGAGAATGTGCTAGGTTTATCCTTCGCTTTGTCCAGCAACCCTACGAATTGCAGCGCCTCATCAACACGATCGCTAAGCAGCGAACCTCTGAGACCGTAAAGCTTTGCAAAAAAAGTAACATTTTCGCGAGCGGTCAACGTCTCATAAATAGCCAGCTCCTGCGGCACTAAACCAATTCGTTTCTTTACTTCAAGCGGATGCTTGCGAATTGAAAAACCTTCGACCAAAATATCTCCGCCGCTTGGCTTCAGCAAACCAGCCAACATATGAATCGTTGTACTTTTTCCCGCTCCATTTGGACCAAGTAAACCAAAAATTTCACCCTGATCAATATTGAAGCTAAGATGATTAACCGTTATCGTTGTGTCGTATTTTTTGACAACCTCGCGAAATGTAACTAGATTCATATTTATTCATCCTTTCAGTTCGTTTCTGATAAACCAATTGTACGTCATGAAAGGCAATGAAACAGGTCTAAAAAGTCATCTTATGAGGGTGACTAAAGTCATCTCTTTGTATAATGGCTTCTATCCGCATGAAGGTTGGATGAAAAGCGGTTTCAGTCTCGTTCGCTCATTACACAATGTGCTATAATAAATCAAATTCAGCTGCAGGAGCTGCTCGGATATGAAGAAACAATTGAATCAAATTCGTTCCTTGTTAGTAGCGATTCCTTCTATTATTAGTATCGTGCATGTCGAAGCAGGTTTATATGCTCATTACACCGCCTCTGTACTCCTTGCTCTGCTCCTAACGAAAGCTGGCTCCATGTATCCTAAATATCGAATTTTATTGCTGGTGCTGGAGTTAATCGCTTTTTCATGGTTTTCCTATTCGTACGGTGGAGTTCTGTTTCTATTGCTTTTCTCCACCCTTATTGCCTCATTTCAACAAAGGCCGACTCGCATGGTCAGCACAGCTTGGACCATCGCTGGCTTAGCTGCTTTATTGACAGGTATGTATGGCAGAGAACCCGAAATCATTTTTGCTGTAGCGGTACTATGGATAACTACAGCAGTCGTCCTCTATGCTTCCAACGAGTTTGAGGACAAACATCATCAAATAGAAGATTTATACGGAGCACTGGCTGCCAGCCATGCAGAGCTTGACTCAGCCAGACGCAGAATGCAGGATTACGCTTTGCAGGTTGAGTATCAAGCACAGATCGAAGAGCGAAACCGCATTGCCAAAGATATTCATGATGATTTGGGGCACCGTCTCATTCGCGTCAAAATGATGTCCGAAGCGGCTTTGCATTTATTCGATGCAGATACCGCAAGAGCTCGCAGCACGGTTGAGCAAATGCGTGATCAGCTGCAGGACAGCATGGAGCTTATGCGCAGAACGGTACGAAGACTTGCCTCAGATGCGGAAAAGGACGTTAGGCAATATGCCCTCGACCGTCTTGTTGAAGAATCCGCTTCGGCATTAGGCATATCCGTAAGCTTCTGTGTAACGGGCCATCCCAGACCGCTTTACCCGAGCATCGAGCTCATCTTATTCAAAAATGCCCAAGAAGCGATTACGAATGCTGTTCGGCATGGAAAAGCGACGTCTGTTGCGGTTACTTTAAATTTTTTAACTGCGTACGTAGCGCTGACCGTATCCAATAACGGCAGCTTGCCCGACGAGCCTATCGAAGCTGGTCTTGGCATGAAGGGGATGCGAGAGCGGATTGCCTTAATTGGGGGCCAAATGGACTGGCAGAAGGCCGATCAGTTCTCAATAACGACAACACTTCCGCTGCTTGGCGGTTAACGACGATTCTGCTCTTTTTAGAAATGGAGAGATTTGAGCAAATGATTGAAGTGCTGATAGTGGATGATGATCCTTTTATTCGAGAGAGCATGAACGTTATTTTAGGATTGGATAACGAATTGCATGTCGCTGGCGTTTGTGCAAACGGTCTGGAGGCCGAACAATTTGTCCGCCAACACCCCGTCGATGTCGTGCTAATGGATATTCGGATGCCGCTCTGCGATGGTGTAGAAGGAACGAAGCTGCTTCGCGCACTTGATCCCCCACCTGCCGTGCTTATTTTGACGACATTTGATGATGACGAGTACATCGCGCAAGCCATCCGAAACGGAGCCAACGGCTATTTGCTCAAAAATGTACCGCCAAGCCGTATTATAAGCGGCATAAAAACTGTTCATGAAGGTTCCGTGCTGATCCATCCCGACATCGCGCGTAAATTGGCTGGGATGCTGGAGACGCCACGAGCCGATTCAGCCAAATCATTAATGATTTCCGGCCTCACGCAAGCTGAGGTACAAATTGTTCGTCTGATTGCGGACGGTCAATCCAATAAGGAAATTGCCGCTACACTTTTCTTAAGCGAAGGAACAATTAAAAATTATATTACTGAAATACTTAATAAACTCGAGCTTCGAGACCGAACGCAAATCGCCATTTTTTATTTGAAATTATTGCACCAATAATTGTTTGATTGAAGGAGATTAATTTAATGACAACAAAGATTACTTCTACCCCGCTTGTTGGCTTTACACAAGCCGATTTCGATGTTTTTGCGCTTCAAGGGCTTGAGGAGCGTATGGCTGCTATTCAAAATCAGATTCAGCCGAAATTCCGAGCGATCGGCGAGCAGCTCAGCGTCGATGCAGCTGTTCACGCCGGTAATGAAATGTACTTGCATGTTGCAAGGCATGCACGTCGTAAAGTGAATCCACCAAAGGATACTTGGCTCGCCATTTGCGCTAGCAAACGCGGCTACAAGGCACATCCGCATTTTCAGCTTGGATTGTTTGATGATCATCTATTTATGTGGTTTGCTCTCATTTACGAGGTTCCGCATAAATCCAATATCGCAACGGCCTTTCTGAACCAAATTGATGAGGTCATTGCAAATGTACCTAAGGATTTTGTACTTTCACTTGATCATATGAAAAAAGAGTCCACCGCTGTCAGTACGATGTCAAAACAAGATTGGAACGATGCGCTCGTTCGTTTCCGTGATGTTCAGAAAGCTGAACTGCTTATCGGCCGTCATGTGCAAGCGAGCGATCCGATTCTCAAAGACGGCGATGCACTGCTTGAGCTTACTTCCTCCACTTATAAAACGCTAATGCCGTTATATCATATGGCTAATGTATAAGAATGGATTTAATATCTATTCAAAAAAAAGGCAGTACCTTTAGGTCCATTCCGACCTAAAAGTACAGCCTTTTATCGTTTAGTTACACTTGCTGTGATGCAGCCGCTTCCGCATGTGCGGAGGAAGCCATATTGCGACGTTGCTTGCGTGAAGTACGGAAAAATAACAGCTCATAGACACAAGGAACGATAATTAACGTGAGCAGCGTAGCCGCAACTAGTCCGCCAATAACGACGATCGCTAAACTTTGGGAGACGATGCTGCCCGATTCATGCGAACCGAATACGAGTGGCAGCATCGCGGACACTGTCGCCACCGCAGTCATTACGATTGGACGCATCCGTGTCGTAGCCGCTTCAATCAACGCTTCACGAATCGGCATCGTCAGCTCATTTTGCTTCACACGATCAATTAATACGATAGCATTCGTGACGACAATTCCGATTAGCATCAGCGCTCCGAACATGGCTGTGAAATCTGGCGTTACGCCTGATACTAGCAAGCCTGTTACTGCACCGATTGCTGCAAGCGGCAAGGAGATCATAATCGCCAGCGGAGCACGAAGCGTCTTGAACGTCAACACCATAATCAGATAAACAATACCGATGGAGATAAGCGCTGTTAAGCCCAAATCTGCAAAGTCGCTCGATTGGTCAGCCGACGCTCCACCTACTGCAAGGCTGACGCCATCAGGAAGCTTGAGATCCTTTGTTGCTTTTGATATTTCATCGCCGACGACCGATAGTTCTTTTGGTTCGGCGCTCGCTGTGACACGGATATACGTTTTGCCTTCTTTATGATAGTACAAGGATGGCTCTTCGGTACGAAGCAACTCCGCTACCTTCGACATCGGTGTTGGACCAGACTCTGTCATTACGGTTAATTTCTCTAGTTCTGCCTTTGAATCTGGGTTTACAACAGGCAGCATAATAACCGGAATTTCACTGCCTTCTTGCTGGATCGAACCTATCGGCAATGGATTAAGCATGCTTTGCAGCTGCATGGCTACCTCTTGGCCTTTGGCAAGGGTAGGATCAACATGGAAGGAATAAACCGACTTTTTCTCCTCTTGATTGCTCTCAACCTTGAGAACACCGTCGATAGGTTTAATCGCTGCGATCAACTGGTCTGCGGTTGTAGAGAGCTGCTCCAAGTTTTCACCAGAGACATCGATGTAAATTTGCGATGATCCGCCGCCCATAATTAGATCGGCCGCATCAACCGTCAAGGTTGCGTCCTTATAATTATCCTTCTGAGTCTTGATATTATCCATCAAGAGCTCTGCGTCAACGCCTTCCTTCAAATCTACCATATAAGTAATGAGCGTTGGCGAAGTCACCGAGCCATACTTAGCCGCATCTGCACTATTGCCAAGCATCATCATGACCCATTCAATATCTGTATTTGCAGTTAGATAGGATTCGAATTTCTTCCCTGCTTCGAGTACTTGATCCGCCGGCGTATCGCTCGGATATTGCAGTGCTACATTTAAATTCCCTGCGCTCGAGGAATCAAGCGCTCCTTTTGGCATGAACATGTAAGCGCCAATCGATCCTGCAAACAGCAATACCGCAATGATTAACGGCACTAATTTATGAGCAAGATTCCAACGAATGAAGGAAGCGAATTTTGGAGAACCAGCATGCTCCTTCTCCTTTGTGCCGCGAAGCAATATTGCACTTAAAAGAGGTACAACTGTCAGCGCTACAAGTAGAGAAGCGAGCAATGAGTAAGCGACTGTCAGCGCGAATGGCAGAAGAAATGCTTGCAATGAACCACGCAGAAGGCCCATTGGCAAAAATACTGCAACTGTAACGAGCGTTGACGAGGTAATGGCCGAAGCCACTTCCTTCGTTGCATCCGTAATTAGCTTAATAGAGAAGGACTCCTTCTGCAGCCTTCTATAAATATTTTCAATAACGACGATACTATCATCGACCAGCCTTCCAACCGCGACGGCTACGCCTCCAAGTGTAATAATGTTAAGTGATACTCCAGAGAGCTGGAGCAGATACAGCGTTATGCCAAGCGACAACGGAATCGAAACAATCGTCACGAGCGTTGCTTTAAAGTTGCGCATGAACAATAAAATGACAATGGTTGCGAACAATGCGCCAAGTAAAACCTCACGCAGCATACTATTAACAGAAGATACGACCGAATCAGATGTGCTCAAAATGATGGAAGCATCGATTCCTTCCACATCTGCATTTAAACGATCAATCGTTTCTTTAATTGCTTTGCCTACATTCACAGCATTCGCATCTGCAGATTTAGAGACCGTGAACATAATCGCATCTTTGCCGTTCATACGGCTTATGCTTTCTTGGTCTTTGGCGAGCTCAACCGCTGCAACATCCCCAAGCTTCACACCTGCTTCAACAGGAAGCTTGCGCAGTGTTTCCACATCAGATACTTGATCGTACACGTTAATATTGCCATCTGCGCCATCCAACGTGCGTTCCCCGAGTGAAACTGACGCTCCCCTGCCTTGAAGCACGCCCATTAACGCTTGTACCGAAATTCCTGCCTGTGCAAGCTTCTCCGTATCTGGTACGACATGAACCGATGGCGACGATTTGCCGCTAATGCTAACTTCGCCCGCACCCTCGGTCTTTTTAAGCTCCGCCGTTACTTCTTTCAGCTTTGCGTCTTTTTGCTGCTCAGATAATCCTTCATCAAAGGTCAACGTCACCCATGAGATTGGAATCATTGAAGTATTCAATTGCAAGACGAAAGGCTTCATTACATTTGCCGGAAGCTGTACCTGAGCGACCAATTGCTCGACTTCCGTCTTCGCTTCCTTCATATTCGTCTTCGAATTGAAATTCAAGCTGATTTGAGCATAACCATCACCTGATGTAGAGAACATATCCGTTTTTCCTTTAACGAGCGTTACAGCTTCTTCCAAAGGATTTGTGACCATCTGCTCCATCGTCTTCGCGTCATTCCCCGGCCCTATTGCCGTGACCATGACCTGTGGATTATCTGCAGCAGGCAGAAACTCCATCGGCAGCCTCAAATAGCTGATTACCCCCATCACTAAAGCCATAATGACGATCAGTATAATAGCCGCCTTATTTCGGAACGACCATTCCGTCAATTTACTCATTTGTTTCCGACTCCTTCTCCGATTACGGATTTCTTTTTTTTGTCTTTTCTAATCATAGAGGGAAAGTATGATTACCAAAAACGTCCAGAGAAGGTTATTGGTTCTCGGCTTTAGTCTTGATTCATCTACGACCAGAGACTGAGGATGTGGACAGCCTGGAATAAAAATGAGTAAGTACTCACTTTTATTTTAGGCATTCTCTGTATATAATTGGGTGGAGTGAATACTCATTTGAGAAAGTGGAGTGTGATCGATGATGACTAACAGTCCAGCACTATTAGCTGAAACAACCTTCGCCGTAGAACTGCAAGACATTAACCGTTCATTTGGGGATCGTACCGTTCTTGATGGCATTACACTTTCTATTCCGCGAGGTGAACTATTTGGTTTATTAGGCCCATCGGGCTCGGGGAAAACAACGTTGATCAAGGTCATGACTGGAATAGACAGGGCAAATGCCGGAACGGTCCGAATGCTTGGCGAGCCCATGCCGCAATTGAAAATGCTGCAAGCCTTTGGATATATGGCTCAATCAGACGCTTTGTATAGTGAACTGACTGGCAAGCAAAACTTAGCGTTTTTTGGGGCTATGTTTGGATTAAAGGGAGCCATACTGCAAGATCGGATTCAAACGGTCTCCAAGCTTGTTGCGCTAACCGATCATCTTCATAAGCAAACGATTGCTTATTCTGGCGGTATGAAACGCCGTCTTTCGCTCGCAATTGCGCTATTGCATGAGCCTGAGCTTCTCGTACTCGATGAACCAACCGTTGGCATTGATCCTGTTTTACGCCAATCGATTTGGAAAGAGCTATCCGCACTGAGCAAACAAGGCGTGACCATTATTATAACAACCCATGTCATGGACGAGGCCGAGAAATGTGATCGGTTAGGGCTCATACGAAGCGGTAAACTTACAGCCATCGATACGCCTGAAGCACTTAAGCAGCAAGCAGGCAGCGCCACACTCAAAGAGGCGTTCATTGCGCTTGGTCAAAGCAAAGGAGCTGAACAATGAGAATACGTGCGCTCGCCATTCGAATTATTAATCAATTTTTGCGTGATAAACGAACGCTTGCCTTGTTATTTCTTGCTCCCCTACTCATCTTAACTTTAATGAAATTAGTTTTTGATGGGCAAGCTGTCTCTCCAGCAATCGGAATGGTTAATGTGCCTGCAGCTTTAACAGAAAAGTTTGAGCAGCTTGATGCTGAAATCACACTTTATGATGAAAGTGCTGCTGCTCAAGCTGCTTTACAAGACGGCAAACTCGACGCGATATTGGAAGCGAGCGGCGGCATGCCTAAACTAACGCTTGAGGGCAGCGATCCCTCCATCAATCGAGCGGTAATATTGCTTATTCAAAGCGTGATGCAACAAGGCTTAAATAAAGCCGCCCCAGCTATATCATACTTGCACGGCGGTCCTGACATGGCTCCATTCGACTCCTTTGGGCCTGTCTTAATAGGCTTCTTCTCGTTTTTCTTTGTTTTCTTACTTGCAGGTGTCTCCTTCCTGCGCGAGCGAACGAGCGGTACTTTGGAGCGCTTATTAGCAACGCCAATTAGGCGAAGCGAAATCGTAGTCGGTTATTTAGCCGGTTTCGGTATTTTCACCCTGATTCAAGCCTGCTTGATCGCCTGGTATTCCGTTCAAGTTCTTGGGATGTACATGGAGGGCAGCATTTTATATATGCTGGTCATTAATTTATTACTATCATTAACAGCGTTAACACTCGGAACACTGTTGTCTTCTTTTGCAAGCAGTGAATTTCAGATCATACAGTTCATTCCTATTGTCATCGTGCCGCAAGCCTTCTTCTCCGGGTTGTTTAACCTTGATGCCATGAACCCCTGGCTGCAAAAGCTAAGTTACCTAATGCCTCTTTACTATGGCGCTGATGCTATGCAGGGAATAATGATACGCGGCGAGAGCTGGAATGATTTTCAGGTAAATGTATATGTGTTGGCGGGATTTTCCTTATTGTTTGCAGTATTGAATGTGCTGGCTCTAAAGAAGCACCGCCGTATGTAGACAATAGAACAACTGGTATAATCAAAGGAATGGGTTAACGCGAAGGAGTGTCTTGCATGTCAGAACCAGTGGATCAATGGCTGCAAAAGCTATTGCAACTAGATAACGAAGAAGAAAAAATGACGGAAAAACAATTGAAAATCGTGCAGGCTGCCTCCGAAATCTTTGCTGAGAAGGGCTTTGCCGCCTCTTCTACAAGTGAAATCGCCCAGCGAGCCGGTGTGGCAGAAGGAACTATTTTTCGTCATTATAAAACCAAAAAAGATTTGCTTTTCTCGATTGTTGCGCCTGTTATGGCAAAGTTAATCGCTCCTTTTGTACTTCGCGATTTCTATAAGGTTCTCGAGAGCCGCTTTGACACATTAGATCTTATGCTGCGCGCAATTATAGAAAATCGCATTGCATTTGTTGAGCGTCATGTTCAGGTGTTGAAAATTTTTGTTCAAGAGATTCCTTTTCATCCCGAACTGCTGGACCAATTCCAGAAGCTCATCCTCTCAAAAGTGGTACAAAAATTCAGTATTAGTATTACGCAATTTCRGCAGCAAGGCGTAATCGTTAATTGGGCACCCCTTACTGTCATTCGATTAATCGCCTCATCCTTAATCGGTTATGTCCTTAGCCGTACGTTCATCGGAAAAACTGATGGCATTCACTGGGATGATGAGTTAGAGAAAGAGGCGACTATTACTTTTATTATAAAAGGGCTAGCCCCTTAAGCTCCAAAAGAAAACAAGCCGGTCACCCATCGCAAGATGAGGAACCGGCTTGTTTTCATTTTATTTTGCAGCGTTAACTTCTGTTTCCGAGGCGCTAGTTTTATCCATTTGACGGAAACGAAACAATAGCAGCAGTGCAGCTAAACATAGTATGCCGCCGAGCAAGTATGGCAGTCCCATTTCTATCGTGAAGAAAAATGAACCGAGCAGCGGGCCGGCAATACGCCCCAAACTGTCCATCGAAGAGCTTAGACCGGATGCTACCCCTTTGCCAACAGTCGTCTTCTGAGTGATGAGCGAGGTGACACATGGCCTAATTAAGGCATTGCCGATTCCGAATACAGCAAGTGACAACGTAGCCCACCATAGGGAATGTGCACCTAGAAGCATAAAAAAACCAAGTGCCGAGATGACAAGTCCGATCGCAATATATTTCGGCTCCTCGCCTGTCTTAATTCTCCGTCGCACAACTCCGCCTTGAACGAGTGCTCCCACAAAGCCGCAAACAAAAAATAAGATTCCGACCTGAAATGGAGTCACATCAAAACGCCGCATGCCAAAAAACTGCAGGGTCGCTTCCATTCCAGCGAGAGTGAATGTTACAAAAAAGGCTAACACATACAAATATTTAAGCGGTCCTGTAAATGCAGCCCAGCGTGATACACGCTTCTCTGATTGGCTGCTCCGCTGCTCAGGTGTTAGTGATTCCTTGAGCTTTGATGCAGCCAAGATGAACGTTAACAGTGCTAACGCTGATGCTGCATAAAATGGCGTTTCCAGTGAGATCACGCTTAACAAACCGCCAACGCCAGGCCCTATCGTAAAGCCTAGACCGATGGACATCCCAACGAGTCCCATCCCCTTCGTTCTTTCCTCAGGCGATGTAATATCAGCGACATACGCTACAATAACGGAAGCAACCGCCCCCGAGAACAAGCCTCCCAGCACCCTTGAGAGGTACATGAGCGTTAAGTTTCCTGACGATAAACCAAATAACAAGAAACTTGCGGCAAAGCCAAGAATACCTATTAAAATAATCGGCCGTCTGCCGATACGGTCTGACAAGCTTCCCCAAAATGGTGATAAGAAAAAGGAAACTGCAGAATAAACAGCAAGCATCCAACCTGTATGGAGCTCCGCTTTGCTCGGATCTGCGGCTTGAATAATTTCTGGCATAACCGGGATGATAATGCCGAACCCTATAAATGTTGTCATTAAAGTAGCCATTACAATTAGCATTCGTTTATCTTTCATAATACAACCCCTCCACCAACCTATGTTACCATATCCATTTATCACACATGTATGAACAATTGAAGAACAAATTGAAAATGATGCTCCTATCTCAAAAATGAAGCTTGCATTCCCCCCTGTATTTGCTATACTCAACTTTGTTTGTAAACTTTAAAGAAAGGCAGGGATGAAAGCGATGGATCACAATAAAACCCCGCTCTTCACCGCGCTTCGTAAGCATGCGGAGCAGGATCCCGTTCAGTTTCATATTCCCGGACATAAAAAGGGATTAGGCAGCGATTCCGAATTTCGCGAATTTATCGGCGATAACGCGTTGTCGATCGATTTAATCAATATAGCACCGCTTGATGACCTGCATCAGCCAACCGGCGTTATTGAGGAAGCGCAGAAGCTAGCTGCTGACGCTTTCGGAGCAGACTATACTTATTTCTCTGTACAAGGAACAAGCGGCGCAATTATGACGATGATTTTGACCGTATGTGCCCCGGGGGACAAAATCATCGTGCCTCGTAATGTTCACAAATCCATTATGGCTGCTATTATTTTTGCAGGTGCCAGACCAGTTTTCATCTCGCCAGCCCGTGACAATACGCTAGGTATTGATCATGGCATAACGACCCGCTCCGTCCGTAAAGCGCTTGAGCGCCATCCGGATGCAAAGGCCGTGCTTGTCATCAACCCTACCTATTTCGGTATTTGCGCCAATCTTAAGGAGATCGTTGATCTCGTTCATAGCTTTGATATCCCTGTGCTCGTGGATGAAGCACATGGCGTACTCATTCATTTCCATGAGAAGCTGCCAATGTCAGCGATGCAAGCAGGCGCAGATATGGCTGCGACAAGTGTTCATAAGCTCGGCGGTTCTATGACGCAAAGCTCGGTTCTTAATGTGCGCAAAGGAAGAGTTAACCCGCATCGTATTCAAACCGTTATCAGCATGCTTACCACAACGTCGACTTCGTATATTTTGTTAGGCTCGCTTGATACGTCTAGACGCAACCTTGCTTTGAACGGACATGCTATCGCTGAGCGCGCGATTGAGCTTGCTCAATCCGCACGCAAACAAATCAATGAAATCCCAGGTCTATATTGCTTCGGAGAAGAGATTCTCGGCGATGAGGCTACTTATGATTTCGATCCAACTAAAGTTTCCGTTCATGTTCGCCACCTTGGCATCACAGGATATGAAACGGAGAACTGGCTGCGCGACAACTATAATGTGGAAATTGAAATGAGCGATATGTATAACATTCTTTGCTTAGTTACGCCTGGAGATACCTCTGATTCCATTTCTAAATTGTTAACTGCCCTGCGTGGATTGTCTGAACATTTCCATGAAGGCGCTGAAGCACGTGAATTAGTGGTCAAAATTCCAGATATTCCACAGCTGTCCTTAACGCCTCGTGATGCTTTTTACGGTGAGACAGAAGTTCTTCCGTTCAAAGAATCAGCTGGTCGAATCATTGCTGAATTCATTTATGTATACCCGCCAGGCATCCCGATTCTGCTGCCAGGCGAAGTCATTACCCAAAAAAATATCGATTATATCGTGGATCATGTCCAAGTCGGATTGCCTGTCAAGGGGCCGGAAGATCGCAGCATCGAGTTCGTTAAAGTAATCGTTGAAGAAACAGCCATATCATAATAAATAATAAAACCGATCTACAGGAATCCTATAGAAATCCTGAGGTCGGTTTTTTTCTAATTATTTTTACGGAATACCACTTATTGTCAACCTATTTCGAGCATGCTATGATGTTGGCAGAGGTGAGATGCGATGAGTCAAAGCGCTTATATCAAATTTGTGCAAGGATCATCCGTGGAGAAACTGACGCTGCAAGAAATTAAGAACGAGCTTATAGGTTACCGGGAGCAAACAAGCCTTACCGGCTCGCAATTGGATTGGGACTATGCCGAAGCGGCATTTCCTTATACGATCGAATCGAAGGATGATGATCGTTGGTTTTATTTAAAGGGTATTAACCACCTTTATAAGCATATCATCTTTGGACCCGGCGAAACGGCAAGCGCAGCAGGCCAAAACGTCCCTTGCGTTCAAGTCGTGTTACCAGAGGAAGCTACGCACGGAGACAAATCGAAAGCAAATGAACTATGCAAATATATAGCTAAGCAGTTGAAGGCAGAGCTGACAATGTTTAATGGAAGAACGATTTATTTTAATCCACGCAAATAAGATTAATAAAAAAAACGATCCGCAAGCGAAACTCGCAGATCGTTTTTTTAGTACTTGATCGTTTAAAGCTTAAGAGAACTAGTTCTCTTCGCTTTCCGTACGAGCAATTTCTTCATAAATCGCTGTTACGCGATCCCATTCCGCATCATCTTCGATGCCAACTAGGAAGGACTCATCGTTTTCTTCTTCAATACGGAAGATAACGCCGTCTGCTTCTGGATCGTTGCGATCCAGCAATACAGCGTAAACTTGGCTTTCGGATTCAAACGTATAAACCATGACCATTTCACGTTCCTGGCCCTCGTCGTCAGTCACGATAAAGACATGCTCTTCATGCTCGTGGTCTTCACCACAGCCGCAATCATCGCCATGCTGATGTTCGCTCATGTTATTACCCCATTTCAATAATGTTTACAGACTATCGTATATTAACATGACACTCTATCAACGGTCAAACGAAGACGCCCCTATGAAGAAAAGGAGCGCCTTAGGTAGACCATTTGATTACTACAAAGAAGAAATTAGTTTTTCTGAAACAACAGTCCACTCATCTGAGCCCTTAAGCTTAAGGTAAAAACGAATCGGATATTTCCCGCTAGATTCGAATTTATATGAGATATCTTCTGTAGCGAACCAGAAATTATCTTTTGAGGTTTTGACACTTTCCGTTTGAATCACTTTCTCTTTACCATTCGGATCGAAAATGGAAACCTTGACGGCTACAATATCCGTCATCAAGTTATCGATCTGGGCAAACACTTTAAACTTCGCTTGATAGCCTTTTGCTACGTTTCCGAATACCGCATTATTTTGGAACAGAAACATATGCACGTTAGGCTTATAAACGGTCGCTTTTTTCGTTTGATTGTCCCATTCCACAATGGCCTGCATAGATGTGGCTAATTGACGAAGCGGCAAATAAGTTTTGCCATCGGTCATTATTCCACCGTCATCCTGATCATCTCCGTTAATGAGAACGCGAACCTTCTGTATAGCCGAGTCTGCGAACATCATCGATCCACCCCAAAGAGATAGCAGCAGAAGCAGAATAACGATTTTTCTGATTTTCATAGTTGTAAGCCCTCCATCCGATAGCCTGGATGAAAGGTTATACTCGTCAACCCGAGCAAAGTTGCGCGATTTATGAAACATTTTTAATCCCATACTACATCTTAACCATTATTGTCAAATGCTGTTGAAACCTGCGCTTGCCTGGGAAATATTAAAGTGGAAATAATAATTACCCATACGTTCTTGTTAAAATGCAAGGAACACCTTTGCCGACTGTACCAGGATTTTTCATTCTTGCAAGGTATGTCATCCCTCTTGTACACGGTGTTTTACATACTGCACAGGTATCCGAAAGTACAAGTTTATAATTATACTGTTTCCGATCGCTTACCGGCTGTTTCTTCTTTACAACTTTGCCTTTTCCTTTGCTCATCACTTGTTCGCCTCCACTGTACGTATCGCTTTAGCATTGTATGTAGACACGGGCGAATGTGCATCTTTATTTGTCAGATATAATTTAAATTTGGTACATTAAACAATATAGAAAGCTGAGGAGGTGTGATTCATGAAAATAAAAATGATTGGGACAGGCAGTGCCTTTGCCAAAAAATACGATAATAATAACGCTATTATTGAAGTGAATGGCTTCCGATTGCTCGTAGACTGCGGAATCACTTTACCGAAGGCTTTACATCAACAAGGACTTGCCTTCTCTGACCTGGATGCTGTTCTCATCAGTCACATTCATGGGGATCATGTAGGTGGATTAGAAGAATACGCCTTTCAAATGATGTTTAAATATAATCGAAAGCCTGTCCTATACATAGCAGAGTCGTTAGTTGAACCGCTTTGGGAGCAAACGCTTCGCGGAGGTTTAACGCAGGATCCTTTAACCAAGCTTGAGGATTTTTTCGAGGTCCATCCGATTCAGCCAAATAACGAATTTGAGATTCATCCTGGTTTGACTGTTAAGCTGTTGCAAACGAAGCATATTCCTAATAAACCAAGCTATTCCTTTATTTTTAACAACAGCTTCTTCTACTCTGCCGACATGAGATTTGATCCAGAGCTGCTTCAGCAATTAGTTGATGATGGCGTAACGACTATTTACCATGATTGCCAGCTTGAAGCGCCAGCTGTTGTTCACGCAAGCCTGGAGGAGCTTCTAAGCCTTCCTGAATCTATTCAAAATAAAATATGGCTTATGCATTACGGGGACACCATAGAGCAATATGAAGGTCTAACCGGCCATATGCGAATTGTTAGGCAGCATGAAAGCTATGAGATCAACTAAATACAAAAAAGGCGCCCACATCTAAGAAGTGCGGCGCCTTTTTATTAATGTTGTTAATATTTCATTTAGAACATTGGAAGCTGATCCAAATTGTTTGTTGGATCTCCATCTGCGTCGCCTCGGATATAGATGTCGCCATCTTTTCCTTTAAAGGCATTTACCCCTGCAATATGACCTGCTTGTACCTCTTGAAGTGCCGTTGCATAGTCAAGCACTCGGCCGCTATTCGTTTTGAATGCGGTAAGATCACCGTCTCCATCCTTTTGAACGGCAACAATTTGCTCCCTAGTATCTTGTCCGTCAACCTCGTGACTCATCTTTGTTAGCCCCTCTCAACTTTTAAGAATGTACAGCCAATTACTATCATGCCTTGCGTGTGCAATAATTATGCACCATCGCTTATAAAAAAATCCAGCGCTATCTGAAGTGCACCCCTTAGAATAGACATTGGAAAAACCCCTAGGTTATTCCGATGAAATTCTAGGGGGTGCATTTTTGTGGCGGTTAAAGGGCAAAAGTTTAAGCATTATGAAGATACAACGAAAGTGGAGGCAATCCGCTTACATGTTCATGTT
>NZ_JBFRGC010000041.1:0-63083 GCF_052115145.1 Paenibacillus sp. 2TAB26 | reverse complement strand
GAGGCACAAAGGAGAATTGAAGAATATTTGCATTTCTATAATAACGAGCGACCGCAGAGAAAACTAAAAAAACTGACGCCTGTTGCTTACAGACGTCAGCTTTCTGCCTAGGTGTTTTTTGCAATGTCTACAAATAGGGGTCTTGACCATTTCGCGCATCCCATTAGGGATGCTTTTTTATTATCGCTGTCGACTTTTCCGTCGTGCTAAAAAAGCGGTGGAAATTTCACTTTTTCATTGACCATGAGGTTAATATCACATAGAGTTAAGTTGTATTTCATTATAAAATGGACAACTTTATTCCAAATATGAGGTGGAAATCGGAACGATGATGAATATGATTAGTCGCGCTACAATAACCATCCTTCTCCTAACCCTTCTATGGCCAGCGGCAGTATCAAACGCAGCAAGCAATCTGCTTAACAATGCCGGTTTTGAAAATGTTGCGGAGGGAGTGCCTTCAGATTGGACGCATGATGCGTATTTGAAGGAAGAGCAAATTACTTCGTATACGATTGATAATACCGAAGCGCATACAGGAACCTATTCAGCCGTGCTTGAGAACAAGCAAGCTAATCACTCGCGGTGGACACAGACGATAAAAGTAAAACCAAAAACAACATATAAATTTTCTGGGTACGTGAAGACGGAACAAGTAGGCTTGGATGCAACAGGAGCTCTATTTTTCGTTGAAGGCGTAGCAGTAACTTATCCTGAAGTGAAGGATACAAATGGAAAATGGGCGTACGTTGAGTTTTATGCGAAGACGGGTAAGGACCAGAAGAGCATTACGTTCAGCGCTAGTTTAGGCGGATACGGGAGCATTAATACCGGGAAAGCCTATTTTGATGACGTCAGTGTAGAGAAAGTATCTAAGGCGCCATCCGGTGCAGAGGTGTTCAGCTTAGTCCCTACGGAGACAAGCCAAGGAACTGAAGCATCGACTTCGGGCGGCTCTGTCCTTCCACTTATTTTGTTTGGTGCACTGTTCACCTTGTTTTTTGCACTTATTTATAAGAAGCTGTTTCGAGATCGAAGCTGGCTTGACGAGAAACAACATTTACATAAAACCATTCTTGTATTCGTGTTCCTCGGCGCGCTAATTTTGCGGCTATGGATTGCTGTTTCAAGTAGTGGTTATGCGAATGATATCGCTTTGTTTATGGCTTGGGCTGACCAAGCTGCGAAGCAGGGGCTTTCTGGATTTTACCATTCGGGAATGTTTGTAGATTACCCTCCCGGCTATATTTATATTCTGTATGTATTAGGTTTAATAAAAGATATGCTGTCGCTAGATTCAGGATCAAATGCGGCAATGCTTCTATTTAAGCTCCCGGCGATTTTAGCCGATTTGGCTGCTGCTTATTTCATTGTCCAAATAGGCAAGAAGAAAGCAGGCTATTCGATAGCGTTAGGATTAGCGCTTCTTTTCTTATTCAATCCAGCTATTATTGTGGATTCTGCCGCATGGGGGCAAGTGGATTCAATATTTGCGCTGGCACTCGTGCTGGCTATTCATGGACTGGTAGAAAATAAAATAGAGCGCGCTTCGGTTTTGTTTGCTATTGCTGCGCTTATTAAGCCGCAGGCATTTATTTTCATGCCGGTGCTGCTGTTGTGGTTCGTATATCGCAAAGATTGGAAGAAGATTCCGGTAAGCGCATTTTACGGCCTCACTACGTTTATATTGCTCGCTTTGCCTTTCTTCTGGGGCAACAGCGGCTTGTCGGGCCTCATTAAGCTGTATTCAGGAACCTTGTCTTCTTATCCGTATGCGACGCTAAATGCATTCAACTTCTATGCGTTAAGCGATGCGAATTGGAAGCCGATTAAGGATACGTGGCTGCTGTTTTCGTTCAAAACATGGGGGAATATCTTCATTTTTGCAGCCGTAGCGATCTCCGCTTTTTTTGCACTGTTAAAGCGAGACAATGAATCGTCAAAGCGCTCTTATTTTATAGCGATGGTGCTTATCGTTGTCGTATTTATGGGTGTAACGAAGATGCATGAGCGTTATCTGTTTCCAGTAATGCTGCTTGGAATCTTTGCTTTTATACAATCGTTCGATCGCAGGATGTTGATGGTGTATTTCGGATTTAGCTTGACGAGCTTCATCAATATTGCTTATGTGCTTGACTACAGCAAGGTGAGCACGAACGTGCCTTTTAATGGAATTGTTTTATTGTGCTCGTTAGCAAATGTTGGATTGATGCTTTACTTGTTATATATCGGATATGATAATTATGCACGCGGAAGATTGAAGCCTATCGCCCCGCTGCTGGAGGAAGAACGCAAGCAGTTGGATCACAAGACACTAACAGCTTTCAAAGCTGAAGCGATCTCAAGAGTGAAGCAAGAGAATGAACGACTCGTGCGCAAGGATTGGATATGGATGGGTGCGATTACGCTAATTTATGCGGTCGTCGCTCTATTCCAGCTTGGCGAGATGAAGGGGCCGACAACCGCATGGCAGCCATCGTCCGTTGGTCAAAGCTTTTACGTTGATTTGGGCGAGGTTAAGCAGCTTGATCGCATCAACAGCTTTGGCGGAGTTGGAACAGGAAAATACAAATATGAATTTAGTCAAAATGGGACCGACTGGGACAATCTCATGGAAGTCGACAGCAGCCATGTTGCTGTATTTACTTGGAACAGTCAGCCCGCGGCGCTCGCAGCTCGGTATGTGAAGCTTACGACGGTTCAAACAGGCTTCTCTATGCATGAGATGGCTATTTACGAGCAAGGCAACAAAATACCGTTATCAATCGTTGGAATAAATGATGAGCAGGCGAAGGATGCCAAACGAGGCAGCGTACCTTTGCTCTTTGATGAACAGCAGCGCGCGAAATATGAAGCGACTTATATGAACGGATCTTATTTTGATGAAATTTATCATGCCCGTACTGCTTATGAGCATATGGAGCATATTGTAGCTTACGAGAATACACATCCACCGCTTGGCAAAATTATAATTGCGATCGGTATTAAGCTGTTTGGGCTTAATCCGTTTGGCTGGCGCATTGCCGGTACGCTGTTTGGCATTGCAATGCTGCCGTTAATGTATGTATTCGCGAGAAGGCTGTTTAAAACGACTGTTTATGCTGGTGTGGCGACTGCGTTGCTAGCAGCAGATTTTATGCATTTTACGCAGACTAGAATTGCAACGATTGACGTTTACGGCGTGTTTTTCATTATGCTGATGTTTTATTTCATGCACAAATATTATTCCTTAAGCTTCTACAAGGTTAAGCTGAGTGTTACTTTGCTGCCGTTGTTTTTAGCCGGTTTCTTTTTTGGAATCGGAGTAGCTTCCAAATGGATTGTGCTCTATGGGGGCGCAGGCTTAGCTATTATGCTCGGTTTATCTTTATTTGATCGTTATAAGGAGTATGCAGCTGCCAAGCGAGTTCTGAAAGAGAACAAAAAAGAGTCTGGCTTTAGCCAAGACAAGCTGCAGCATATTATAAACGTATTTCCTCGTTATACGATCATAACGCTTGCTGTATGTCTCGTATTTTATATCGTTATACCGCTTGCGATTTATGCGTTATCCTACATTCCAGTGCTGACTGTAATGGATGAAGGATATACCTTAAAAAGTCTAGTTGATTACCAGAAGCATATGTTCAGCTATCATAGCAAGCTGGTATCAACGCATCCATTCTCATCCTCATGGTGGGAGTGGCCGTTCATGAAGAGGCCGGTATGGTATTACTCAGGCGATAATATGGCAGCAGGTATGAAATCCACAATTGTAGCGATGGGCAATCCGCTTATTTGGTGGGCAGGCATTTTTGCGATGGCAGCGACGATATGGATGAGTATCAAGCGGAAAGATAAAGCGATGTATACGATATGGATTGCGTTTCTAGCGCAGTACGTGCCTTGGATGCTTGTAACAAGGCTTACGTTCCTTTATCACTATTTTGCAATGGTGCCGTTCATTATTCTGAGCTTGGTCTATATGTTTAAAATAATCGAAGAGAAACGGCCAAACTTTAAGCTGATTCGAAATGTTTTTGTGGCAGCAGCGATATTGTTGTTTGTGATGTACTATCCTGCGCTATCCGGTATGACTGTAAAGAGCTGGTATGTAGAGCATGTTCTGCGCTGGTTCCCAAGCTGGTTATTTTAAAATATAAGAAAGTATATCGTTTTCTCTTACTTATCTTATATTTCACCGTCAAGGCTACTTCAGCGTCTAAGGACGCCGAAGGCGTTTTTGCTTGAAGAAAGGGGTATCTGGATGAAACAATCGGCTGTAAAATACAGTATTATCGTTCCTATGTACAACGAAGAAGAGGTTATCGAGCATACGTACGAGCGGCTGAAGCTGGTCATGGACAGCACGAACGAGTGTTATGAGCTTATTTTCGTCAACGATGGAAGTAAAGATCGTACGGTCGAATTAATTTCCATGATCTGCGATTTCGATCCAAATGTCCGAATGATTAATTTTTCACGTAATTTTGGTCATCAAATCGCGATTTCAGCGGGGATGGATTATGCGCAGGGTGATGCGATCGTCGTCATTGATGCGGATCTACAAGATCCTCCAGAGGTCATTATCGATATGATCGCCAAATGGAAGGAAGGCTTTGAGGTTGTTTATGGCAAACGTCTTAAGCGCAAAGGCGAGACGATGTTCAAGAAAATAACAGCTAAGCTGTTTTATCGCACGCTGCGCAGCTTAACGAATGTGGATATTCCCGTAGATACGGGGGATTTCCGTTTGATCGACCGGAAGGTATGCGATGTGCTGCGCGGCTTGAAGGAAAAAAATCGGTTCGTTCGCGGCTTGGTTAGCTGGATCGGTTTCCGTCAGACGATGGTCGAATATGAGCGTGAAGAACGTTTTGCAGGCGAAACCAAATATCCGCTGAAAAAAATGATATCTTTTGCCATAGACGGAATAACCTCTTTCTCCTATAAACCATTGAAAATTGCCACTTATGTTGGCTTTACATTATCAATTACGAGCTTCTTGTATTTGTTAGTCGTTATATTCCAGAAGCTGTTTACGGGCACCACAATTGCTGGCTGGGCTTCCATTGTGGCAGTAAATCTTTTGTTTAACGGCATTATATTGATGCTCTTAGGCATAATCGGGGAATATATTGGCCGGATTTATGAAGAATCCAAAAACCGCCCTTTATACATCGTTCGCGAAGCTCAGGGGTTTCCTGCGAAAGAAGACAATCAATCCTCAGAGTCTGCTGAACAAGATCGGGTTAAAAAATATGTCTAACGCAACATCAAAACGAGCAGCTAGAGGATTCATCGCACAATTTGTAAAGTTCAATTTAGTTGGACTTCTTAATACGTTAATCGATTTTCTGATGTTTACACTCCTCATTTGGTTTGGTGCGTATTATTTACTTGCACAGGTGATTGCATACGGAGCTGGAATGATTAACAGCTATGTGCTAAATAGCCGATATACTTTTAGGAAGAGGGAAAATGAAGCTTCAAGCCCGCAGCAGCTAAATAGAGGTATGAGATTCATCGTTTGGAACGGTATCATACTAGGTATTACTTTACTGCTGCTTATGGCCTTGAACGAGTGGTGGGGTTTGAATGAGGTCGTCTCAAAGCTGATTGTAACGGTGGTAACCGTTGCGCTTAACTTTTACGGAAGCAAGAAATGGGTTTTCGAGGCGAAAGGACCACAGACTGAGGCCAGCTAGCGGAAGGTGGGGAAAAATGAAAAGAATACTCTCTTATGCATTAGTGATTGTAGGTATTCTCATATTGCTCTATCCAAAAGCGAATGAATGGTACGAGAACCGTCAGCAGGATAAGCTGATGGCTACTTGGGATGAGGCGAGCTTTGATGTGAGCGCAGAGCAGCAAGCGCAGCAGCAATATGAGCAATTGACGGATCTCTTCAACGAGCAATCCGCAGCGACCGAGTCGCCGATTCAATCACCGACGGATGCAGCTACACCAGAAGCAACCCCTACAGAGGCGCCCAAAGCACAGAAGATTGCCCCCATTGCAACGATTAAGATTGACAAAATAAAGCTTAAGCTGCCTGTCGTTGAGGGAGCCACCCAGAAGAATATGAAATCGGCTACTGCTCACTTAAAGGAAACAACAGCAATAGGCAAAGTCGGCAACGCAGCTATAGCCGGCCATCGGATGCGCTCTAAGGGAAGGCTGTTTAATCGGCTTGGGGAAGTTGAGGTCGGAGATAAAATCGTCGTGGATACAAAAGATGAAAGCTTCACATACACCGTTTATAAAGTATCCATTGTAGATCCGACAGACGTATCTGTTCTTAATTACAACAATAAAGATAGGCTGCTGACTTTGATCACCTGTGATCCCATAGTAAACCCCACGCATCGGCTCATCATTCATGCAAAAATATAATGGGCAGCAGAGCCCATTTTCCCTTCATAACAGCACCAATGGTATCGCCCCTTCATAGTATAAGTTGACTGTATCCCTTAACCTTGTTAAACCATAAAAACCCGCGCAAGGAGGGGTGACAAACATTGAAGGGTAGCGACCATAAGAGCAAGTTTTTATTGACGCATCGTGAACGCGAGGTATTCGAGCTGTTAGTACAGGACAAGACAACAAGAGATATTGCACAACAACTATTCATCAGCGAGAAGACCGTCCGCAACCATATTTCTAATGTCATGCAAAAGCTGAACGTAAAAGGTCGTTCACAAGCGGTTGTCGAGCTAATCAAGCTTGGTGAATTACAAATCTAACATAGCAACCTAATCGGACGGCACTGTAACAAGGTGCTGTCTTATTTTTTGTTTTAATAGTTGCTGAGCATGGTGACAAACATTGAAGGGTAGCGACCAGAAGAGCAAGTTTTATGCACATAACTATTTGTCAGCGGGAAAAGTGTCCGCAACCACTTTACAAATGAGATATGTTTTGAAACACATAACGAGCTCAATGTTGTCCCATGGGAGATGATTTTTTATGCTAAAATAAATACATAAATGACAGTAGGAGGGATGTAACGATGAAATGGCAGGAAGTCAGAGAATTGTTTCCCGACCAATTTGTTTTGCTTTCCATACTTGAATACAAAATACAAGAAGATAAAAAAATCGTAACGGAAGTTGCGCCAATAAAGACGATTCCGACGGAAGATGCGAACAAAGCGTTTTTTAGCGCAGAGCCTGGAAGTATTGTTTATCACACATCGAATGAGGATTGTGTAATTCATTTGCGTAAGGACCCGCTATTGCGAGTGAGGCGCGGTTCATGAAGATGAATGATGACGGACAGCTCCTAACCACTACAATCACTCTTTGTTATCGTGGGAAAACGTTACAGATCAGCGACATTATTATTGATACAGGCTCATCACACACGGTTTTCAGCCCTGATATCTTGGATGCTATTGGAGTAACATATGAAAATGGAGACGCTGTTTATGAGGCATATGGCATTGGTGGGACCGTTCCTTTTTATACAAAAGTAATGGATTATATCCAGCTTGATAATCTTAAAGCAGAGCAAATAGAGGTAGATGTTGGTATGCTTCCCAACTCTCATCAGGGGTTGCTAGGACTGGATATTCTAAAAACACATGGTTTTATTATGGACATGGACAAGCTTGAGCTCTACAAGCCTAATTCTAACATAGCAACCTAATCGGACGGCACTGTGACAAGGTGCTGTCTTATTTTTTTAAATCGATTAATGGGCAATTATTGAAATTGATTATCTAATTATGGAAAATAAACCAGCTAGGAAAGAGGTATTTGTCGAATCTCGTCGAATAATTAGTAATATCATAAATCAAAGAAGGTATCGCTGTGTCGCTTTTACATGTAAAACAAGCTATCCAAAAGAGAAAAGTGAGCCTGACGACACTAATGATTGGTTTAGTCTCTGTTTCGGTTTTACTCATGTTAACCATTTTGCTTTTTGCATCCTACCAGTCCAAGAAACAAGCGTTGTATGAAACAACACTTACACTTAATCTTTCAACCGCATCAAAAATGAGCATGACAATGGATTCATTATTTGAGTCGATGCGAAGCAGTCTTAAAAACGCGGCAGACTTTTATTCTTTGAATAGTGATATGAAGCAATCAGATTCCGGAAAATATCTTGATCTCATTCGCAATAGCAGCAACTATTTTAATTCGATTGTCGTAGTTGATGAGAATGGTGTCATGCGCACACTGTCCCCTTCGTCGATTGGCAAGGCAGGCGAGCCTATAAAAACAGCCGCTGCGAAGGAAGCATTGGCATCACGAAAGCCATATTTGTCAAAGCCTTATACGAGCGCGACAACAAAAAATCTCATGGTGTTTATTAGTGAGCCTTTGTTTGATCAAAAGGGTGTATACCGGGGCTATATCGGTGGAAGCCTCTATTTGCAACAAAATAACGTTCTAAATATGATATTCGGTAATGATAACCTTGACCATAACGGTTCCTATTTCTATGTAGTAGGTTCAGATGGCCACTTGATGTACGATCCTGATAAAAGTCAGATTGGAAAGAATAGCACCTCGAATCTGATCGTTCAGAAGCTGATTAAGGGGCAGAGCGGTCAAGAGCTCGCCGTAGATGAAAATGGTGTGAAATGGCTTGCCGGTTACTCCTACGTCCCTGAGAATCAATGGGGGGTCGTTGTGCTTTCACCAATAAGCATAGTGAAGGAGCAGTTGAACAATCATATACAAGCGATCCTATTATACACGCTCATACCCTTTATTCTTTTGATGCTCGTGACGACCTTTCTTGCCCGCCGATTGGCTAAACCTTTTGTAACGCTTGCGAATATCGTCAGCAAAATGGGGAAAGAAGAAGTTCCCATACCCGCCATGAAGCATCATTGGAACAGAGAAGCCGATTTATTAACGAGCACGGTCATACTTGCTATGAACGGTATTAAAACGGAAACGGATCGGTTGACACAAGCGGCTATGACGGATGCTTTGACCGGATTAAATAATAGAAGAACGTTAGAAACGATTATGAAAAAATGGATAGAAGAAAAGAAACCTTACTCCATTGTCGTCCTGGATATTGATCGCTTTAAAACCATTAATGATACATATGGGCATCAGGAAGGTGACAGAGTGCTTCAGCATTTGGCAGACATTGTCAGGTTTTCTGTAACACCTGATGACCTTTGCAGCCGTTATGGAGGGGAAGAGTTCGTTGTCCTGCTGCCGAATGCCGCGCCGTATGTTGCCTTTGAAACTGCTGAGCGGATTCGTACAACGATGGCGAGCAGCGAAAATCATCTCAAGCAGATGGTTACCGTTTCGCTTGGCGTAGCTCAGTTTCCTTCCCATGCACAAACAGCAGATGAATTATTTTCACTTGCAGATCAAGCTCTCTATAAGGCCAAGCACGCTGGAAGAAACCAGACGGTAATGGCTGACTAGTATGCTGCCTCTGAAATTTCTGATTATTATCAATTATTGATGTACTGAAAAGGAATAAGCTAATGAAACCAGACCTAGTGTATACAAAAAAAAGAATGATTTATTTTATCGTTTTATCCATTGCAATCATAAGTATGCTTGTTGGACTTAAACTCATCTCCACCTATCACTATACAACGAAGTCAGCGGAGATCACGCTGGCGAAGCAGTATACGGAAATCGCTACGGATGCAGCAAATGGTTTAGATAAAGTTGCTTATAAGCAATTTCTACTAACCAAAACGGATGATGAGAATCGCAAAAAAATAAAGCTGTATTTAGAGGAGTATCGGAAACGTATAAATGCGCTCTATATCTATATTCTGCTTTTAGATGATACCGATGTTTCCAAAGTAATGGTTAACGCATTTCCGCCTCATATAAAAGATATACCGATTGGTTTTCCTTGTACCGTTCCTACTAATCAAGTGGAGATGGCTAAAAAAGGGTTAAAATATTCCACAGGAGTGTTACATGATAGGATAAGCGAATCCTATATGTCCGTCGGGGTTCCATTCTTTGATGAGGATGGCACGGTGCTTGGTGTTGTGGGGATCGATATCGCTGCAAAGGATTTAGGCCATGTGGGCAAGTATGTTGTCCAAAATAATATGTTTATTTTCGGAGTGGATGTCCTGTTTGCTTTATTGCTGCTCGCTGGTGTATATGTGCTTAATAAATGGTACAAAGCCAGGCTTCATCAGGACATGCGTGAATCCGAGAAGCTATACATTTCCGAGTTGGGCAAAATTGTAGAGACCATCAAATCAAGTCGTCATGATCTCATGAATCATCTCCAGGTGTTGAATGGATTAATGGACATCCGAAGGTATGATAAAGCACATGATTATTTAAAACAGCTAACCGAGGAATCCAAAACGTTAAACCTATCGCTGCATATAAAAAATCCGATTTTAATGGTGCTGTTCCAGAGCAAGAGGGAGCTGGCGCATTCGAAAAATATAATCATCAGCTTCGCTACAGATTATGATGCATTCGATAAAATAGAGTCGATGGACTTAGTCAAATTATTTTCTAATTTGTTGGATAATGCGATTGAAGCGGTGGAATCAAATGCTGGGTATATATCGCAGGAGATTCAAGTGCAATGTAAAGTGGAACATGGAAAATATATATTTATAATCGAGAATCCAGCCGTGCTTACGGATGAGGAGCAAAAGTGTTTCTTCCAATATGGTTTTACTACGAAAGCGAAGGGTTCTGTTTTACGAGGAAACGGTCTCTCTATAGTAAGGAGAACGGTGGAGAAATATAAGGGTGAGCTTAAATTTCAATATGAAGAAGGCAAGGTTCGTATTCAAATCCGAATCTAAATAAAAGAGGCTGTACCGCATTCTGATGCAGTACAGCCTCTTTTGCTGAAATTTTATTTTAATCCAGAAACATGCTGCTCCACATACGCTTTAACCTCTTCAGCTGAGCTTAGTGCCAGAACGGCCTGCGCTATCTGCTTCATTTCCTGCTGAGATAGATTTGCGAGCAAAGCGCGAGCAGGAAGTATTGCACTTGCGCTCATACTAAACTCGTCTAAACCTAGACCGAGCAGAATCGGCAGTGCATGCTTCGAGCCCGCCATTTCACCGCACATCCCCACCCATTTGCCATGAGCATGAGCGGCTGTAATAACACGATTAATGAGCTGTAAAATAGCTGGATGAAGCGGATCGTTTAGATAGGAAAGCTTAGGATTCATACGATCTGCAGCAAATGTGTACTGAACTAAATCGTTTGTTCCGATACTGAAGAAATCAACTTCCTTGGCGAATAAATCCGCTAGCAGAGCCGCTGCTGGAATTTCGATCATGATGCCGGCTTCGATCCCAGAGTTAAAGGGAATACCTGCTTCGGTCAGTTCCTGCTTTGTTTCTTCCAGCATAGCTTTAGCTTGGCGCCATTCACCCAGTGTAGCAATCATAGGGAACATAATTTTTAAGTTGCCGTATGCGCTGGCCCGCAAAATCGCCCGAAGTTGTGTCTTGAACATATCCGGTCGATCCAAGCAGATACGAATGGCACGATAACCAAGGAAAGGGTTGTCTTCCTTAGGCAGGTTGAGGTATGCAATTTCCTTGTCTCCGCCAATATCTATCGTTCGAATGACGATAGGCGCATCGTTTCCAAACGCTTCTGCTGCTTTGCGATAAGCTTCAAACTGTGTATCCTCGGAGGGCAGCCCAGCTGCGTCCATATATAGAAATTCGGTACGAAAGAGTCCGATGCCTTCAGCTCCTGCCGCAGCGGCAAGCTCTGCATCCTTAACTAAGCCGATATTTGCAACAAGCTCAACCTGTACGCCATCGCTGCTTACGGAAGGCTGATTCATAAAGGTTTGATAAAATTGCTTGCTTTCAAGCTGCTGCTTCTGCAATTGTGAATATCGAGTTAATGTTTCATTATCCGGGTCCACGAAAATATGCCCATCTGTCCCGTCAATGATGACGGTTTGGCCGTTTTTCACTGCCTGCTCCATGGAGCTGCCGATTCCGACAATGGCAGGAATGCCGATAGACCTTGCAATAATGGCAGAGTGGGAAGTGCGTCCGCCTGCTTGCGTTGCGAAGCCAATCACTTTGCTTGGATCGAGCTGAGCCGTATCCGAAGGTGTTAAATCTTCTGCAAACAGAATGATAGAACCTGACTCATCGTTCAAGGATGTTGATGAAATGCCTTGCAGCTTGTTCAATACACGTAGGCTTACGTCACGAATATCGGCTGCTCTTTCCTTCAAATAGGGATCATCCAGCCCGCCAATCATTTCTGCAATCTCTTCAGAGGTGTTGAAAAAGGCGAATTCAACATTAATCCGTTCGGATCTGACGATCTCTTTCGAGCGGTCGATGAGTTCTTCATCCTCGAGCAGCATCAGATGCGCTTCAAATATTTCTGCCTCATGCTGTTTGTTCTGAGCAATCAGCTTGGCGTGGATGGCTTCAAGCTCATCATGAGTTGAAGCAATTGCAGCTTCAAAACGTTTAATTTCATCGTCCAATTGATTGTCTTCCAAGTGAACCTTCTCGATCTGGAGAGGTTTTGTAGACAATACTTTAGCTACGCCGATCGCATATCCAGGAGATGCGGCAATTCCTTGAAGCATCATCTCTTATTGCCCCTTTTCTGCATGCGCCTCAATAGAGACAAGAATCTCTCCAATAGCAGCTACAACAGCCTCAGCGTGCTCACCCTCAGCAGAAACGGCAATGCTGTCACCAAGTTTTGCCCCAACGGAAATGACATGAACTAGACTTTTGGCATTGAAGCTTTTGCCATCCTTCTCTAGTGTAACTGTTCCTGTGAATGCCTTTGCTGCTTCAACGATCTTGCGTGCTGGTCTTGCATGTATGCCAAATGGATTTTGTATAACAAAGCTGTTTTTCATCGTTTTTCACTCCTAATATGTTTGTTGTTACATTATTTTTTTAATTTCGTCTTTCAACTGCTCGGACTGCGTGCCGAATATAACTTGCACTGCGCCCTTGCCTAAACGGATAATGCCTGCTGCGCCCATGCCCTTGAGCTGTGTATCATTGACAATCGATTCATCCTTTACGACTAAGCGAAGACGTGTAATACAAGCATCTAGACCGACGATATTTGAAGATCCGCCGAGCGCATGCAGCACATTTTCTGCTTTACTGCCAGATGCGGCTGCAGTCTTTTCTTTGTTATCGGCTTTGTCCTCGGCTGTCTCATCTTCGCGACCTGGCGTCTTAATATTGAATTTGACGATGATAAAGCGAAATAAGAAATAATACACCACGGCAAAGGCAAGGCCCACCGGAATAATGAGCAGCGGATTCGTCGCGAGCTGATAATTGATCGCATAATCGATAAAGCCTGCTGAGAAGCCAAACCCATGCCTAACCTCCAGCTGGTAGAGGATGAAGCCGGATAACCCCGTTAAGATGGCATGAATGACAAATAGAAACGGTGCTGCGAACATAAAAGCAAATTCAAGCGGTTCTGTGATCCCTGTCAGGAATGAAGCGAATGCCGTACCAATAAATATGGAAGCAACGAGTTTGCGCTTCTCTTTGCGAGCTGTGTGGATAATTGCAAGCGCGCCTGCTGGCAGTGCAAACATCATAATCGGGAAGAAGCCAGTCATAAACATGCCCGCTGTTTTGTCTCCAGCGAAAAAGCGATACAAGTCACCGTGCACTACTTTTCCTGTTGCATCTGTATAGTCACCGATTTGGAACCAAGCGATGGAATTAATAACATGATGCAAGCCGGTAGGAATAAGCAGTCGGTTTGCTGTAAGAAAAACGAAGGAGCCGATTCCGCCAAAACCAACGACCCAGCGGCCAAAAGTATCCAGCGCCATTTGAACAGGACCCCAAACAAGACCGAGCAAGAGAGCAACGATAACCATAACGAGCGAGGTTATGATAGGGACAAATCGTTTGCCGCTGAAGAAGCCAAGCCAGTCGGGCAGCTTGATCGTATGGAATCTTTTATATAAGTACGCTGATATCAAACCAGCAATAATACCGCCAAGGACGCCCATGTTGAGTTCAACATCTTTTCCAACAATGTTGGTAAAGACGAGCGGCACTTTAATTTGAACGGTTACAAGCACTTGGTACGCGATAACGGCAGCCAGTGCGGCAACTGCATCACCAGCAAGTCCGATGGCAACACCGACGGCAAATATGAGCGGTAAGTTATCGAAAATTGCGGCGCCGCCAGCAGCAAGAAACGGTGCGATGTATTGATTAATAAACTCTCCTGCGCTACCCATGTGAAAGTCTTTCACATAGTCAATATTACCGAAACGAAGCAGGATGGAAGCCGCTGGAAGAGCGGCGACTGGAAGCATTAATGCTTTACCTATTTTTTGTAGGAAGGCTAGCATAGTTATTCGTCCTCTTTTCTTATCCAAGTGTAGGGGTGCTTCTTTAGCCGTTCATAGTTGCCTTAAGCAGAAGCTCCTTGCCAGCTGTAACAGAACCGCTGGTAAGCAAGTGTTCCAGTTGCTTCACATCATCCTCGTTTGCGACAACGATAGGTGTGATGGATGGATAACCTGCGGCTTCGATTTTGGCGCGATCAAATGTTATAAGTGCATCACCGGCTTGAAAGGTGTCACCTGAAGCTACATGAGCCTCAAAACCATCGCCATTTAGTGCTACAGTATTGATACCGATGTGAATGAGAAGCTGCAGGCCTGATGCATGCTCAATAATAATGGCATGATTGGTATGAATAAGATGAGATACAGTACCATCGAAAGGTGCGACGATTGTCCCTTCAGACGGCTCAATCGCAAGTCCGTCACCCATATGTTTGCCTGCGAAAGCTTCATCAGGAACAGCGGTTAACGGTACGACCTTTCCTGACAAGGGTGCTGATACTTCAATTGTTTTTTGTTTTGACTTTCCAAAAAGTTTAGATAGCATAATAATATCCTCCTAGTGTTGGTCTGCTTGTTTAATAAGTTGCCCTACCGGTACATTGTGAATTCCAGAATAAACATGAAACGATAAAAACCCTATTTCTTCTTCCGGGATGCCGACATGGAATTGCTCACTAATCCACTCAGCCAATTTGGCGGCAATTTCGAACGCTAAAGGAAAGCTCTGTTTCGTCTCGTTTAGAAAGGGATTTACAATATCCATGCCATTGTGAAGCCGATAAACAGCAAATTGGATGTGGCTCGGCAGTGTGAAATATAGTTTCGGGTTTACTTCGACACCCGTTTTCTGCTTGATGTAATCGGCTATTCGCTCTGTCATATCAATGATGGTTGGATCGATTTCTTCAAGATACGTGTGATATTTCTTCATTTGTTCGGAATCATCCAAACGAAATCGTTTTTCTATGCGGTTATCGGTTCGATCAATGATTTGTCCGGCTTTAAGACTGAACCCTAATCCTTTGCCAAAAATGACGTATTCTTTCTCTGTTTGCACATCAATTGTTAATAACACATTGTTGCCGATTGCGCGTTCAACCCGAAAGGCGCGAGCCATACTTGAAATCCCTCCTTTGTCATTAAGGTGCCCATCTGGCAAAAAAAAGAGCCAAGAAAAGAAAACCGTTCTAAAAGGAAATTAGAAGGTAATCAGTTCTTGGCTCATGCCTCTTTTAGTGAGTAACACGCCAATTTCATATGATTTATCGTTTTAATCGATAAAATGATGTTGAACACCATTCATTTGAATATTAACATCATAAGAATGTAAAATGCTTTCGTCAAGAGGGTATTCACTTGAAAAATATCACTTTCATCATTTTCAATAACCGTCAGTGGAGTGGCCGAGCTCCTCAGAAAGCTCCATTCCTTCGTTTGCAGGCGTGGTTCCAACGTGTTTTGTGCTGTTGCCGAGCTTATCGGTTGTCTGTAGTCCTTCCTTCACACGTTTGCCATATTCGGGATCCGCTTCTGTGAAATGTTGAATCATTTGATCACGAATAACTGTGCTGCATGTGCTGAGTGCATCTACCAAATTTTCGATGAGCTCATCCTTCTCCCAGTCCTCGAATTTACGATAGGTCTCCCCAGCTTGTTTGAAATTATTTTGGCGATCGATAGGCTGTTTTACAAGTTTTGCGGAATAGGAGGGCTCATGAGGCTCACCCGGCTTTGGGGCTTCCGTTAATCCGCCCATTGTAGACGGCTCGTAATTGACATGCGGATTTTGGCCGGGTGCAATGTCGATATAGAAAGCCATTTGCCCGTCACGCTGATTGGTCGCGACACGTTTCTTCGGTGCGTTGATCGGTAATTGAAGGTAGTTGGAGCCGACACGGTGACGCTGAGTATCGGAATAGGAAAACGTCCGGCCCTGCAGCATCTTATCGTCAGAGAAATCTAGACCATCAACGAGTACGCCTGTGCCAAAAGCCGCTTGCTCGACTTCTGCAAAGTAGTTTTCCGGGTTTTTGTTTAAGACCATCTTCCCAACGGGCAGCATCGGGAATAATTCAGGGTCCCAAAGCTTTGTGTCGTCCAGCGGGTCAAAATCAAGCTCTTCATGCTCGTCATCGCTCATCCACTGCACTTGTAATTCCCAAGCTGGATATTCACCACGTTCGATGGCTTCATATAAATCTTGGGTTCCGTGATTGAAATTTTTCCCTTGAATTTGCTCTGCTTCGCTTTGTTTTAGGTTGCGAATGCCTTGAAGCGGCTCCCAATGGTATTTGACGAGTACGCCTTCGCCTGCGGCATTAATCCATTTGTATGTATTGACGCCGGAGCCCTGCATTTGCCTATAGTTTGCGGGTATTCCCCAAGGCGAGAACAAAAAGGTAATCATATGGGTAGCTTCCGGCGATTGAGATACAAAATCAAAAAAACGTTCCATACTTTGTACATTGGTGACTGGGTCGGGCTTGAATGCATGAACCATGTCAGGAAATTTCATCGCATCCCGTATGAAAAATATTTTCAGATTGTTGCCGACAAGATCCCAGTTGCCATCTTCAGTATAAAACTTGGTAGCGAACCCGCGCGGATCGCGCAGCGTTTCTGGTGAATGGCCTCCGTGAATAACACTGGAAAAACGAACGAATACGGGCGTACGCTTGCCCGGCTCTTGAAATAGCTTGGCTCTCGTATATTTTGCAATCGGCTCTTCGCCAAGCTTGCCGTAAGCCTCGAAATAACCGTGCGCACCTGCGCCGCGGCCGTGCACAACACGTTCTGGAATACGTTCTCTGTCAAAATGAGATATTTTCTCGATGAAATGATAGTTCTCCAGTGTCGACGGACCACGATTGCCAACGGTACGAATATTTTGATTGTCTGAGATCGGGTGACCTTGCCGATCAGTTAATGTCGAATCTGGTGTCTCATTCGTCGCCATGATGTTTTCATCCTCCAATTTAATGCAATTGATATTTCTAGCGTGTAGTTTAAGTCATACAAGTTTTTATTATTCATACATTAGATATAGTAATGAAATGCTATTTTTGCTCGAAAAATGTGAAGATTATGGTATGATAGAACCATATTTGTACAATAAATGATGGATTTGCTTACGAATTGAATGTTTAATTACAAAGCATGCAGGAGGATCATATGTTAAAATTTAGTCTTTTAATATTTTTATTTTGGTTGTTTGGCAATCCGTTTATAGCCATTCTTGTCATGCTTCTCCTGCTGTATGTGCTTGATCGTCGTTTTGTTGGGTTAATGCCAAGCATATTTAAACCACTAAAAAGACTATCAAGAATAAAAAAACTAAAACAGCAAATTGATCGGTCGCCAAATGATGTGTCCTCCAAGCATGAGTTGGCTCGTCTTTTAATTGAGAGAAAGAAGTATAAAGAGGCTTTGACATGGCTTGTCCCGCTGCAGCCAATGCTTGATGAATCAGCTGAATTTTGGGATGACTTAGGGACTAGTTATTTATATACCGGTGATGAGGAAAATGGGGTAGCAAGCATACTTCGGGGGCTGGAGCTTAATCCACGCGTCAAATACGGTGCACCATACTTGAATCTAGCGGCTCATTTCTCGATTGGCCAAACAGAGCAAGCGCTTAAGCATATCCAATCCTTTCAATCGATAAACTCCTCATCTTGCGAGGCATATGATCAACTTACTACGATATATAAGAAATTAGGCAATACGGCTGAAGCTAAAAATGCCATTGAAGAAGGACTTCGAATTTATCGTATGCTTCCTCGTTACAAAAAGCGGCAGGAGCGCAAGTGGGCCGTTCGATTGTTTTTCAAAAAATGGACGGTTTAATCTAGAACGAAATACTAGCGCTTTGGTTGATATTCATGTATTTGTAATCATTTGTTAGTGATTGTCATATTGTCGTTTAGTTTAGGATGATCCATAATGGAAGCTATAATAAATAGAAGGGCAAGATGCTTGAGATGCAACGCAACATTTGGCTTGTGGCGATTAGTATTATCGTCGTTTTAGTTTTATTAAATAATACGGCTTATTATTTTCTCACAAAAAAAACGCTGGAAGATTCCTTTAATGAAGAGCTTCTAACACATGCCAAGCGGCTGGAGATTTCGCTCGAGCAATCCCGCGAAGGCTCGGAACAGTTTCAAAACCAGATTGGACGTGAACTTCGCGCCGCCTCGATTGCAATTCAATATGCGCTTGATCCCGATATTGAGAAAGTAACGACGGAGCAGCTCATGGAGCTGCGCGATAAGCTGGACCTAAGCCACATTACCCTTCTCAAAAAATTGCCTGATGACATTGTTTTATACAAATCATCCAATGCTAAGCAAACCAATATTAGTACAAAAGAATGGAAGCCATGGTACGAGGTGTTTAACCAGCTATTCGAAAACAAAAATGCATCGGTAAACTGGCTTGGACAATCCCTTCCGAACTTCTGGAGCGGACCTTATGAGGTATCTGCAACAAATGTGGATAAGCTTAACAAATGGGGTTACTACTACGACRGAGCTACAAACTATATTATTGATCCGTATGTAGATTATGAGCGACAACAAAAGTATGAGAATGCGACAGGTGTTCACCGCATGATTGAAAATTCAATTCAAAGCAGCGATTCATTGCTTGAAATTGCTTTTATTAATCCGGAGACATTTCCTGATGGGAAAAATACGATTAATCCGCAAGGCGAGGTTCAAGGCCATAAAGTGCAGGAACCGATCTTTTACGGCACGTATAATATTAAATCAAAGCAGGATACGAATTTAGTCCGCAAAGCTTACTTTTCTAAGAAGACGGTCACCTTAAGAGAGAATATCGGCGGCAAAGAGATTTTCAAAATGTATATTCCGGTATTTGTTAATGAGCATGGTATTAATATTACCGATCGTGACGGTCAGCCTATGAATAGCTATGTGCTAATGATGACCTCTGATTATCACGTCATTCAGGATAAGCTGGACTCTCAGTTTCTGAATTTGGGCATTATCATTTTAATTGTTACCTTTTTCAGTTTGTTGATAGCTGTATTTGCGATGAGATATTACAGGCATTCTCGCGACAAGGTTGTTCGCGTCACGCAGGAGACCTATGTGGACGAAATTAATCAAATGTTCCAGTCTATTCGAGCGCAGAGGCATGATTTCTTGAATCATGTCCAGACCATTCACTCTCTCGCAGAGCTTAACAAATCGCATGAGCTCGTTGCTTATACGAAGGAGCTGACCGGTGATATTCGATTAATGAACGATATTATCAATATTGGCAATCCGGCCATAGCAGCTTTGGTTCGTTCCAAAATTTCACAAGCGGAAAGCAACAAAATTCAATTTAGCTGCTCCTTTACCGGACTGAATATGCAGGAAATGGGCGTTAGAACGCTTGATGTCAATCGTATGCTTGGCAATTTGATCGATAATGCTTTTGATGAGGTATTGAAATACTCGGAGGATCGACGCCATGTTACGCTTATCGGCAAACAAACGGCGGATATGCTGGAATTTACGGTAACAAATAATTGTGACGATGCGGAGCTTGCCATTTCGAATCCTATATTTGAAGCGGGTTATTCCACTAAGCAGCAGGATCATCAAGGCTTAGGCTTATCGATTGTAAAAACGATTGCGAAGCAATATAAAGGTGATGTTTATGTGGCTGCAGAGCCGGCTGGGAAATTAACGTTTACTGTGAAGATGCCATTATAATATTGTTTTGCGCCTTGCCGAGCGGAGATCTTCGCCGGTAAGGCTTTTTTTTTTTGCTGCTGCTTATTTCATTTGCAATTGTAATCCAGCTTTTAACGTCAAATGATGGCACCAGCCTTATTGGCTTGGTATAATAGTAAGAATGCAAGTGAACGGAAAGGAAGCGGGTGAATGTCTATGATGCACCTCAATGAAAAGCTGCACGCGCTAATTGAGCAACAACTGAACGTCCATGTTGAGACAACGATTATGAAGCGGGGCTGGCATTATTACATGGAAGGTAAAGTGAACAGCGCGAATGAGGGAAGCCATGATCATCTTTATGGGGTCGTGCAAGGATCGGATCTTTATGCGGTCATCCTTGATGCTGGTCAGCTGCGTTATAGCTCATGTACTTGTCCCTATACAGGATTTTGCAAGCATATGGCTGCTGTTTATTTTCAATATTGCAGTCAGCAGGAGGGGGGACATACACTGGCGGAGCGATCCTATTTTCGCTTGCTGGGGTTGTCTTCCGCGAGTGCGCTGCTCAAAAATACACAGGCTGCTGCACCACCTCCCGAAGCAGCGCCTGCTTTGCCTCGCGAGCCCGGTGAACAAGCTTCAGCTGAGGAGTGGCTGGAATGGATGGAAGCGACACATGGCGACGTATGGCGGAAATGCCGGCACTCTCTCCATGCGCTTCAACCATTATTGTCCTCATTAAAGGGGCTTGCTAAGGATTGGGAAAAAAGGATGCAGCGTTTGCATTGGTCAACAGCCATCATCTTTGTGCTGGAGCAAGCAGAGCGAGCGATTAATACGGTGGACTCGTTCAGCAGATATTATCATGAAATGTCGTTCATCCGGATGGCAGAGCCTTGGGTGGAGCATTTATATACATTGGTATCCGAGCTAACTCCCGAAGCAATGGAGCTGCGGGAAGAAGCTTGGGCGGATGCATTAATCGCTCGAGTGAAAGTATGGGCATCGAGTACCGAAAAGCAGCTTTTTGACTGGGAGTATATCTATTTAGTTTTATGCGAGAAGCTTTCAGAGAGCCGCAGCTGGTTTGAGCGGGAGTTAGCTTCGATGGTTGAGCTGTCGATGAATGAAGATGTCGAAGACGTCAATAAGGCATTTTTGCATACTGCGATTGGCATCATGTATTTTTTTGACAAACAGGATGAGAAGGCAATTGCTCATTTTGCATTAACAAGCTTTGAGCGCTCTCAGAAAGTGATGTATCCTTGCGCCGCACAGCGGATGGAAGAAGGGAAATGGGAGCTTGTAGAGCAGTGGATGAGCTTCTTGTTCGAGCGAATCAATAAATTGAAAAATGGCCGTTCGGTGGGACCGTTCGTTACATTATGCCGAAGAGCAGATCTTGACCGGCCTGAAATGCCGATATGGACCGATTATATGAAGCAATTGCTGCCCCATTCTTATTCAGAATTATCTGACCATTGGCTCGACCAGAAGCGTTATGATGAATGGGCTGATTTACAAATGCTGATTGGATCAAGCCCTGAGGATGTCGGCGCTCATGCGCTTCGAGAAATTGCTAAGCTTGCGCCTCGCGCGCTAATGCCCATGTATCATCAATCGGTTGAATCGTCCATCCAATCACGGAACCGTCAAGGCTACCGAATTGCGGTTAAGCAGCTTAAGAAGCTGGAGCGGTTATATAAAGCGGATAAAGATGAAGTGAGATGGAATCAATATATTTCTGGACTTGTAAGTAAGCATCAGCGATTGCGAGCATTTCAGGAAGAGCTGTGGAAAGGGAAAATAGTTACATGAGAACTTACATTGGCGCGCGCAAGTTGACGATAGACGGATTTTGGAATGAAGAAGAGGGTACGTCCATTTGGTTAAGCGCTGTCGATCGAAAGGATTCTGCGGATGGCAAGCTGCGATCCTTATTGTTCGCATGGCACAAGGCATCTTGGTATGGAGCGGATGTCGAGGAAGTCAGTGTAGGTGAGCGTAAGATGCTGAAGGTTCCGCCGCTCCTTGCCATTGATTATTTATCCTCGCCTCAGCATGTTCGCCTGCTTCAAGTAGAGTGGACGGAGCGTTTGACGGTCTTGATGCAAATGGCAGAGTTCATAAGAATTGCGCTTCTTAATGGTTGGTATATGCCTGATTGGGAGCGTTGGACGGAAGAGAAGCGAAGCTGGAGAATGGCTATTCCTGAGCAGGATACCGAGCGCAACCAGCAATGGAGTGCTATTGTAGCAGCTGCTAATCAGAACGGCGATAAAGGAATTGAACAGTGGATTAGCGGAGCAATTGAGCAAATGATTGAAGAAAACGAACAGGCTGCACAGGCTTGGAGGGAAATAGGCAATGCTTCTGGAGAAGCGGTGCTGAGGAGAAAAGCAGTTGATGAGGAAGATTGGCTCATTGCCATTGGGCTTAGGAAGGATGTCCTTCCATTCCGAATTGCGCTTCAGCTAGTGGAGCCGCAGGAGTCATCCATTTGGAGGCTTCGACCCGCTCTGCAAAATCGTGATGGTGGACCGTGGCTGCCTATTCGCCAGAATATTAGTCAGGATGGCTGGGAAGCGGATACGGATGATGGACAAATCATTCCGCAAGAATGGCTTCCGCTTCTAGATGGCAAGCTGGCTAAGGAGCAGCAGAAATGGATGAATGCTCTTCCTGATCTAACAGAAGCGGAAAACGACGGCAAGCTAAGATACACCTTATCGGATAATGAAGCATGGAAGTTTCTTGAGCATGCAAGCGTTCAACTGCTGGAGGCAGGTTGTCCGGTCTTATTGCCTAGCTGGTGGGAAGCGGTTCGTAATCGCAAGCTTCGTTTGAAGGCAAAGATGAAATCTTCAGTAGGCTCAGCGGCTCAGCCCATGTTTGGACTTGATCAAATCGTACAATTTGATTGGAAGCTGGCTCTTGGTGATGTGAATTTGACCGAAGCCGAATTTCTGCAGTTGGCAGAGCAAAACCGTCGTCTCTTCAATGTCGGCGGCGAATGGGTTCATTTGGACCCACAGGATGTGACGCAAATTAAACAGTGGCTGAAGCGGATGGGTAAACGCAAAGGACTATCATTCCGTGATGTGCTGGAAATGCATTTAAGAGGCGGCATCCCGCTCGATGACAGCGGTGAGCTTGATTCGTCTATGGACACGGAAGTTGAGCTGAATGACCATTTAACGGCATGGCTCACGCAGCTGCAGCAAATTAAGGAAATACCGCAGGCGGAAATTCCAGCTACGTTTTTGGGAGAGCTTCGACCATACCAGCATGAAGGCGTATCGTGGTTGCTTTTTCTTAGGAAATTCGGGCTTGGCGGTGTGCTTGCAGATGATATGGGACTCGGAAAAACGATTCAATTTATGGCTTACCTTGTCTATATTAAGGAGAAGAAACTTCAAATGGGAGGGCCTTCGCTGCTTATTTGCCCAACTTCAGTAATAGGCAACTGGGAGAAGGAGCTCGAGCGTTTTGCACCTTCGCTTAATGTCATGCTGCATTACGGCAACAAACGGGAGAAAGGCGAATCATTCCGCGATTCCGTTTCAGGGGCAGATTTGGTCATAACTTCTTACTCCTTGGCACAGCTGGATGAAGATGATTTGTGTTTAGTGGATTGGGATGCTCTTTGCCTCGATGAAGCGCAAAATATTAAAAACGTATATACAAAACAATCTACAGCAATAAGGAGGCTGCCTTCGAATCATCGCCTGGCTCTGACAGGAACGCCGATGGAAAATCGATTGACAGAGCTCTGGTCGATTTATGATTTTATAAATCCGGGTTATCTTGGCAATATGACCGAGTTCCGCAAGGAGATCGTCACACCGATAGAGAAAACACGAGATGAGAAGCTTATTGCTGGCCTTCAAAGCTGGGTAAAACCATTCATGCTGCGAAGAATTAAGAAGGACCCTTCGATTCAGCTGTCTTTGCCGGATAAAAATGAAACGAAGCTGTATATGACGTTGACAGCTGAACAAGGCGCGATGTATGAAAATTTAGTCGCAGACCTCCTTGAGAATTTGGATAAACTAGGTCCAATGCAGCGCAGAGGGCTCATTCTTGCAGCTTTAACCAAGCTGAAACAATTATGTGATCATCCTTCCCTGCTTAATCATGAGGATACCGCTGCTTTATGGGAAATAGAACGTTCGAATAAAGTAGCAAGGCTGCTTGAAATGTGCGAGGAAATAGCTGCCGAAGGTGAACGCTGCCTTATCTTTACCCAATATATCGATATGGGGCACCAACTGAAGCAGCTGCTTGAGGAGCGAATAGGTTTGCCGGTTCCTTATTTGCATGGCGGCGTGCCTAAGGTGAAGCGGGATCAAATGATTGAGCAGTTTCAAAATGCGGAGGAGCCGTGCTCTGCATTTGTCCTTTCACTAAAAGCGGGGGGAACGGGTCTTAATCTGACCGCTGCAAACCATGTTTTCCATTTTGACCGGTGGTGGAATCCTGCCGTTGAGAACCAAGCGACCGACCGGGCATTCCGAATCGGCCAGACGAAAAAGGTTCAGGTGCATAAGTTTATTACACTCGGAACGCTTGAAGAGAAGATCGACGAGATGATTGAGCGAAAGCAGTCGCTTAACGATCAAGTGGTCGGTCAATCGGAGCAGTGGATTACGGAAATGTCTACTGAGGATCTTAGGGAGCTTTTTGCACTGCGAAAAGGCTGGCTAAAGGGATGAGGGATATAATTGTCGGATGGCAGTTTACGTGCTAAGCAAGAAAAATTGCAGCTTGAAGCTCAAATAACGAATAGGGAAGATAAAATATCACATAATGAAAACAATATTATAGTGGAAAATAACCATATACAAGGTTCTATTCCAGAGTGGCAGCGATTTTATGAGGTTGTTAGAGGGATAACGAAGGATATGCGTCACTAAAACGTAAGATTAATTTACATAGCCCGTCGGGAAAAGTAACCCGACGGGCTATAAGATTTTATCCCTCTTTTGAAAAATGAGAGAATTGTCTCCCTAACTCGTCGTTTTTTTGACCTCCTTTGAATTGGTTCTGCAGGACTATAATAAATGTGCGAGGCAAACAAGCAACACCATAAACGAGGAGGTCTTCCCAATGAAAAAGAGATCTACACTAATTGCCACTACGCTGCTTTCCCTTATGATTGTCGCATCGGCGTGCGGCGGTAACAATGCTGGTAAAGGAAATGAAGGCGCTGCAACAAATGCCCCAACGAATGCAGCAACGGATGCTCCAGCAACCGATGCACCAGCAAAGGACGTAACATTGTCCCTTCGACACACTCAAATTAAAGAAACAAGCAAAACTCGTTTGAAAATTCTTGAAGATGTTGTTGCAAAAACACAAGACGAAAATAAAGGTCTTACTTTCAAGCTTGAAGGTATTGACGAGATCGTTAACCGCGATCAAAAGCTGAAAGCTGAAATGGCTGCTGGCAACCCTCCTGATATTTTTGAAGTATTCGGTGGAGCAGACCTTAACCTTTATGTAAAAGCTAACCGCATGCTTGACTTGACACCAATCATTGCAGAACTTGGT
Source organism: Paenibacillus sp. 2TAB26 (assembly GCF_052115145.1). Classification (NCBI taxonomy): domain Bacteria; kingdom Bacillati; phylum Bacillota; class Bacilli; order Caryophanales; family Paenibacillaceae; genus Paenibacillus; species Paenibacillus sp. 2TAB26. The sequence goes on along the minus strand of NZ_JBFRGC010000041.1, from coordinate 37,542 downwards.
CTTACAGACAAATTTGCAAGCTTGGACGAGTTCACTGTAGATGGCAAAGTTTATGGCCTTCCTTTCGGCGGCTATAGCGAAGCGATTTTCTACAACAAGAAAATTTTCTCTGAGCTAGGCTTGGAAATTCCTACAACTTGGACGCAATTGGTTGAAATCTCCGAAAAAATCAAAACAGCTGGCTACACACCACTTGGTTTGGCTGCTAAAGACGGCTGGGTAAACGGTATGCTTTGGAACACAGTTATGGAGCGTAACGTTGGTATCCAAGCATTCAGCGATGTTGTTGCTGGTACTGCAAAATGGACTGATCCTAACTTCGTTAAAGGTCTAACTTCATATGCTGAGCTTGTTAACAAAGATTTCTTCACTAAAGGTGCTCTAGGTCTTGCTTATGCTGATCAAGGCGCGCAATTGCTTTCTGGTAAAGCTGCAATGGTATTCACAGGAACTTGGGATGCTAACCGCTTCTCAGGCGACGAAGCTGGCGATCTTAAAGGTCAAATCGGTTACTTCGGCTTCCCGTCAATCGAAGGCGGCGCTGGCGACCAAACATCAATCAACGCATCATACTCAAACGGCTTTGGTTTCTCTGCTACGCTAACTGAAGATCAAATTGCAGCAGTTAAGAAATTTATCGCTAACTTCTATTCCGAAGAGGTTCAAAAACGTACTTTGGTAGAAGACAAATTGCTTCCTTCTTTGAAACTAAGCGATCTATCTGGTGTTGACCCGCTTACAACTGAAATCTTGACGGTTATGGCTAACGCTTCCAGCTCATGGAAAGCTTATGATGCAATCGTTCAACCAGCAGTAGGCGCTGACATTAACGTTGGTATTCAAGAGCTTATCGGTAAAGTAAGCACACCAGAAAAAGTAGCTGCAAAAATTCAAGCATCGCAAGATAAAGCGAACGCAGCTAAGTAATCGCAACACATTACATTCGATCCTGCTATGCAAGAGGGTGTGCTTCCTTCCTGGAGGGCACCCTCTTTTAACGCTAGGACAAAAGGAGGACATTATGAACAGAGCGCTCAAAAATCCGATTACTTACGTGGCGTTCATTATTCCGACGCTTGCTTTATATGCTTTGTTTTTTGTTTATCCCGTTATCGTATCTTTTTTTTACGGTTTCTTTCGTTGGGATGGCATTACTGAGAAGGTGTTTATCGGATTTGATAACTTTACGAGATTGTGGCAGGATGAAATTTTTAGAAAAGCACTTTTAAACAACTTTTATTTCATGGCGTTTTCCCTAATCGTGAACATTCCGCTCGTCTTCTTGATTTCGATCATTATTAGTAAAGTTAGACGGATGCGTGACTTTTACAAATCGGCCGTGTTTGTGCCGGTTGTTATATCGACGGCTACTGTTGCCATATTGTTCGGCGTTTTGTACAACTATGATTCTGGAATGATCAATCAATTAATTCGTCTTGTTGCACCAGAAAGCTGGGCGCGCGAATGGTTGTCGGATCCTAAGCTTGCAATGCTCTCGATTCTTATCGCGAATGCATGGCAAAATATCGGCTTCTTCATAGTACTTTGTTTGGCAGCAATTCTAAACATTCCGAAAGAAATTATCGAAGCTTCTAAGCTGGATGGCGTAACCGGCTGGCAAGAAACATGGATGATCACATTGCCGCTTGTTAGACCAATCCTATTTGTAATGCTGCTTCTTTCTGTTTCGGGAACGATGAAGGTGCTTGATATCGTACAAATCATGACGAACGGCGGTCCTTTCCAATCCACAGAAGTTATGGCGACTTATATGCTTAAAGTTGGCTTCCGCTCTCTTGAACTTGGATATGGCAGCGCGATCGGTGTTGCGATGTTCATTATTATTTTGATTCTTACCGGTATTTTACAGCGCATCACAAAAAGCGAGGAGGTGCAGTACTAATGGAACGTTCCCGAGGCACACAATGGTGGATGCATACATTTTTAATGGGGTATGTTGCAGTAGTGCTCTTCCCTCTGTTATGGTTATTCATGTCATCATTCAAAACAAACCGTGAAATAACAGTAAATACATGGTCTTTGCCAACTAGCTTTAACTTCGATAACTATATCGCTRCTTGGGAAACGGCTAATATTGGCAAATATGCGCTGAATAGTACAATTGTAACCGTTGCAGCTTGTGTATTGACGCTCCTTTTTGCAGCGATGACTTCATTTGCGATTGCGCGGATGAAATACACGAAGATGAATAAAGCTGTTTATAATTTCATTTTACTTGGCTTAATCGTCCCAGCGGGTGCATTGTTTATCCCGTTGTACCGTTTAATTCAAAAGATCCATTTGTTTGGACAGCCATTATATGATACACATTGGTCATTAATTTTGGTATACACCACATATGCTTTGCCGATAACCGTGTTTATTATTTATGCATTTATGCTTTCGATTCCAAATGAGCTTGAGGAAGCTGGCATTATGGACGGGCTAGGCGCAAGCGGTCTGTTCTTCAGAATTATTATTCCGATTTCGATGCCGGCACTAGTTACTGTATTTATTTTAAATTTCATTGGCAACTGGAACGAATATATTTTGTCCCAACTATTTATAACATCTGAATCACTCAAAACACTGCCAACAGGTATGGCAACCTTTAATGATGGCTATCGCACAAACTTTGCATCGCTGTCTGCTGCGGTAATCATAAGCATTATTCCGGTCCTGGTTGTGTATGTGTTCTTGCAGCGTCAAATCATTGAAGGTATGACGGCAGGCAGTGTGAAGGGATAAGAAAGAAGGAGCCTCCTAGATGAACTTGAGACCGAAATTGATGCTTGCATTCATATTTCTGATCGTCATTCCGATGATTGGCCTCGGCATATTCTCATTTATTAACTCTGAGACGCTGCTGGAGAAAAAGTATAGCGAGCAAACCGAAATTTCGCTCAGGGCGGTAGGAGGCAATATTCATTATTTCTTTCGAGAGCTTGATCAGCTATCCGATGGTAATTTAACGAGCACAGAGGTGCAGGAAACACTGAAATACAGCTCGTATAATTCCAATGATGCCGGTACACTCATTCAAATTAACCAAGCAGAGAAAGAAATGAAACGGATTTTGTTCCAACACCCTGCTGTCAGCTTTGTTGTGCTGTATGCGAAGGATGGGACGATGTTCCGCTCTTACCGCAACGATCCGACGACGTTCAAGCCTATTTCCTTTGATATGCTCAAACAGCACTCTGTCTATAAGGATGTTATGAATCTTGGCGGACGTCCGCTTTGGATTGGACCTTATGAACAGCGTGAGCTGACAGGTGTTGAACCACCTCTATTTACACAAATTCGAGTCGTTAAGGACATTGAGTCATTTAATGATTTGGGCGTAATGATTACGCAGTACAAAACGGAAGAAATATCGAGCATGCTCAAAACCTTTCAAAACCCGCAATCCAATGCAGCTGAAACAAGATACCTCATTGTCAATAAAGCAGGCCTTATTATGCTAGACAGCAAAAAAAAGATGGATGGTCATAATATAAATGAACAGACCGATTCATTGCCGCAGCACACGAATAACTACAACAGCTCGCGAGAAAAGTTTGAAGGTATAGACAGTCTTGTTTCTTCCTATCAATTGGATCGCAATGGTTGGATACTTGTGTCCATAAAGCCATGGGATTCACTTACTAACGAAAATGTTCGGTTTGTCCAGTGGATTGGGATGATTACGGTCCTTGGTTTGCTATCAGCGGTGTTGTTCAACGTCTTTTTTGTTAACCGAGTAGCGAAAACGATCATTAAAGTTGTTCGTAAAATGAGATTGGTTGAGCAGGGATTACTTGATATTCGAGTAACCGCTCAAGGTAAGGATGAAACCGTTCTACTGGCCAACAGCTTCAATAGTATGGTTGAGCGAATCGGCAATTTGCTTAGTGAAGTGCGCAGAGAGCAGGCACGTAAGCAGCATGCGGAAATGATGCTTATGCAGGCACAGATTAAACCGCATTTCCTATTTAATACGCTTGAATCGATTAATGCTCTTGCAGCACAAAATGAAGGCGCAAAAATTATGTTGATGGTGCGCAGATTAAGCAATTTGCTTCGCACAAGCATGCATCAATCCGAAGAAATAAGGATCAGCCAAGAAATTGAGCATGTCCGCAGTTATTTGGAAATACAGAAATACCGCTTCGAGGAGCTTTTCTCATACGAATTGAATGTCCCGGCAGAAGCACTTGATTTCTCCATACTAAAGCTTTCGCTTCAACCGCTCGTAGAAAATAGCATTCAGCATGGGTTTGATGGTTATGAAGACGGACAAGGCAGGATATCAATTGATGTAACTGCTGAGCCTCATCAGATCGTCATTATGGTTCGTGACAACGGATTAGGCATGAGCTCCAGAGTGCTGACTAAGCTGTCAGCAGAGTCAGACTCTGAAAGCAAGCAGACGGATGCTGCGCAAATGGGTGAGAGAAGAGGACTTGGATTACGAAATGTTGCAGATCGCTTGCGCATACATTATGGTCCTGCGTTCGGTTTGTGGATTTGTAGTCAAGAAGGCAGCGGGACCGTTATTCGCTGTGTAATTCCGAAGAGCAGAGGTGATCAGCTATGACGGGTAAAGTACTCCTAGTTGACGATGAGGCACATATTACGAGAAATTTAGAAAAAGTTATTCCCTGGGAAATGCTAGGGCTTTCCGTTGGCGGTACAGCTAAAAATGGTGTTGAAGCGTTAGAGCTTATGGAGCAGCAACACTTTGATTTATTGCTGTGCGATATTCGCATGCCGGTTATGGATGGTTTGGAGCTTGTTCGGCATATCCGTGATAAAGCGATGGCTTGCGATATTATTATGCTGTCGGGATATCAGGATTTCGCTTATACACGAACAGCAATTCAATTTGGCGTCAATGATTATGTGTTAAAGCCTATACCTTATGATGAATTGACTGGTGTTATTGCTAGAGTAATGTCTACTCAGCGCAGTAAGCAGAAGCTGCAGCAGGAAGAGAAGCAGAAGCTTGGCCGGATGATCGATCTCGCTAGCGAGAAAATTTTGTACGATATTATTATGGATTATACCGATGTTACTGCAGATAATTGGCTCTTGACCGGAGATGAACAGCAGCTCAAGCGGCAGCAGTTCGTCTTAATTGTGCTTGATCTTGATGTAAGCTCGGAGAAGACAAAGGATTGGCGTGACTGGTCCGATAAGGAAAGAAAGCTGTGGAATTTTGCTGTATGTAATGTACTGCGTGAGAAGCTGCAGCAAAATGGGCTGCATCATGCGGTCATTCAAATTCGAGATGGTGAGTGGTGTGTACTCATTGAAACGGAGAAAACGGCTGAATTTGATATTGCCTTCATTAAAAACTGGGCAGACATGTTGTTGTCTGCGATTAAGAGCCATGTAAAGCTGAATTTATTTGCAGGTATTTATCATAAGTTTGCAGCGGTTGCTGACTTATCCCAAGCCTATAAGCTAGTACAGCAAGGGATGCAGCTTACGCCTGTCCATGACATTATCGCTATTTATCCATCCGCTCAGCAAAAATCATCGCAAGCAGATCAAGCGTTTTGGGATACTGCGGAGAAATTAATTGGAGCGGTTAAACGCGGGGATACGATAAGCGTAGACAGCGAGCTTCAAAGTATTACGCTGCTGTTGCAGCGAATGAATGAGCCTTCATTAAATCGTGTCAAGCCGCTGCTTCATTTCTTTGTCCTGCATCTTATGCGTGAGATGAAAGAAATGGGCGTATTTACTCGCGAGCAAGAGGATATGCTTTGGCGCAGATTGGATCGCCGCTTTGGGATTAAGGATTTATTATCAGTTATTCGTCAAGTTACGAATACGGTTTCGGAGAAATCTATGGATAAGAAAAAGCAATCGRAACGTTCAATGGCTGAAGCGAAAGCCTTTTTGGACCGCAATCTTTATCGCGATTTAAGTGTCGAAGAAACGGCAACTCATGTCGGTTTAAGCACCTCTTATTTTAGTTTATTGTTCAAGCAGACTTTTGGCGAAACGTTTATCGAATATGTAACGCGGCAGCGGATGGAGCGCGCGAAGGCAATGCTTGGGGAATCACTCAAGAGCGTTGCACAAATCGCGAAGGAAGTCGGTTATGCGGAGCGGCGATATTTTACAAAAGTATTTATGAAATATACAGGTGAGAATCCTACCGATTATCGTACGAGACGGCAAGAGGGCGGACAACATAACGAGGCTTTGAATGAGCCGTCGTAATAGGGTTGATAAGTGAAGGGACGGGGAAGCATTGACGACAACGCGTGAGTGGGACAACTGGAGCTTGAAGAAGAAGGTTGGACAATTATTTGTATTTGGTTTTCATGGCTTTGAGCCAACGGCGCAAATCAAGCAGTTAATTGAAACGAGCGGCATTGGCGGAACGATCTATTTTTCCCGCAATGTGAAGGATGCTAAGCAGGTGCACAAGCTTAGCGGCGAGCTTCAAAGCATCGCAAGAAAAGCTGGCAATCCGCCTCTATTCGTAGCGATCGATCAAGAAGGCGGCATGGTTGCAAGACTAGTTGACGGTGTAACGCTTATGCCGGGCAACATGGCACTTGGTGCAACCGGCGATAAGGAGAGCGCTAGAGAGACAGCTTTTGTATGTGGTGAAGAGCTTCGTCAATTGGGTGTTACGATGAATTATGCGCCTTGTATTGATGTTAACAATAATCCGGATAATCCTGTTATTAATGTACGTTCGTATAGCGACCGTTCTGATGTTGTTGCGGAATTCGGAGCAGCCGCAGTAGCTGGCTATCAAGCTGCACGAGTTGCTGCAACAGTTAAGCATTTTCCAGGGCATGGCGATACGGCGGTGGATTCCCATCATGCGCTGCCTATATTGCTGCATGGGCGTGATCGGTTAGACGCGATTGAGTTGAAGCCGTTCCGCGCTGCGATTGAAGCGGGTACGGATTGCATTATGACAGCGCATGTTTGCTTGCCGGCGCTTGATCCATCAGGCGTGCCGTCGACTTTGTCTGAGCCTGTCATCACGGGATTACTGCGCAAAGAGCTTGGTTATGACGGGATTGTTGTGACAGATTGTTTAGAGATGGATGCGATTGATAAAACCTATGGTCCAGAGCAGGGCGCTATTAAAGCGCTGCAAGCGGGAGCCGATATGGTGCTGATCAGCCATACATTTGATAAACAATGGGCTGCCCTTGAAGCCGTTGTGCGTGCTGTTGAGAACGGTGAGCTTGCAGAAGCTCGTATTAACGAGGCGCTTAATCGGATTATGACACTTAAGGAGAAGCTTGTGCTTGAGGAGCCTTTGCTGCCGTGGTCACAAGTGGAATGGGAAATTGGTACGGAAGTAAATCGAGCGGTTGCAATTAAATGGAGCGAGGCTTCAGTTACATTAGTAAAAGACGATGGGCCATTGCTGCCATTAAGCCGCGAGAAAAGCACGCTCGTATTGTGGCCCCAAATTGTCCCTGTTTCGGTGGCTGACGAAATGCTTTCAGGTGACGGCTCATTAGGTCACTTTCTTGGAGAGTATGGAGCTAATATCGTCGAGCGTCAAATGGATGATGACCATCCACTCGCTGATTTGGAAACATTCTCACAAATCGTCGTTGTCACTTATGACGCTTCCAAGCATCCGGTAGAGCGTGATATTGCACGCGAGGTCGTAAGATTGGCACCGGAGCGTACGATAGCTGTGTCGGTTCGGAACCCGCTTGATCTATTGCTATACCCGGAAGTAAAAACGTACATGGCAGTGTATGAGTGTCGTCCACTCGCGCTAGCTGCTGCTGCGAGAGTATTGTTAGGTGATCTTATGCCGCAAGGCAAGCTGCCGTTAGAAATATCGGCTGCATACCCATTCGGCTGGAGTGCTGCTGTTCATAGCTAATATAAACCAAAGCTGGGCCGCGAGATATATCTCGCGGCCATTTTGTATGCAACACTTATTGTCCAATTAAATTGGAATAGGTTAAGTCATGCAAAATATAGGCAAGGAAAAAAACAACACAGTCATTCTCATAGCGATGCTGAACCTTCACCAGCTGGTTATAATAAGTATCAGCGTAATGAGGGTTATTTCGCATCTCAAGGCTTGCTTTGATTAAGGCGTCCAGCTTGTCGGAAATATCAACGAGCTCGCCATTTGCATCTGCTGACTTGCTGTGCACAATGAATTCGGTCATATCTTCATGAAAAAACGATGGAAGCTTATTAATCATGAACTGAGCGGTTTCTTTCTCGTATTGCTCGAAAGCGTGTTTAATGTCTGGATTATTGTGCTTGAAATTCGATACAACATCGCCGGATAAAGCTTCAGGCAAATCATGAAGGGCAGCTTTGGCGAGCAGCTTATAGAGATCGATATTTTTATTGCCGAAGCGCTCGATTTCAAGCAGCCCATTAAACAAAGCAAGTGAAGCGACTCGGAAGGAATGTGTCGCATCATTGTCTGGAACGAGATTATAGCTGCCGTTCCATCTTTTTACGGTATCGAGATTCATAATGTATTGGATAAATTCATAAAAGCCATCATGTTTATCGTATTCATCGAGCAGCCAGTGTATGGGTCGAAGCTCTGTGCTTCGCAGCACTTGTTCGAGCTCCTTATATTTGGCATGAAAAAAAGGATTCGTGTCATAACGAGATTCTCTGTGACAATACAAATAGGCATCCAGCGTATCGATGGCATCAACTAATTGTCCAATAGGTGTATCATCTTGCGCATGGACGATAAAATCGAAAGCTTGAGCCTGTAGAGACTTGGATAGGTACGAGACAATCCCCTTGCTAAGTTCCATTTCGAAGTCTCGGATATGATTCATAACGAGCGATTCTTTTTTGGTGACATGCTTAATGGAGCCGGTGCCCGTGTTTTTGAGATCACCCCATAAGCATCTTCCTACAAGCTTCAGCTTATCTAACGGCTGCTTGAATATTTTTTCTTCAATAATACCAATCAAAATAGACAATGCAGCGCATCTAAAGCTATGAGCGGAGGCGTTATCCTCAAATCGTGGAGCATATTCGCTCCATCTAGGTACATATTGCATCCGAATAATCGTATTGGTGAATTTACCGTTTTTCATAAATCGGGCTCCTTTTTAGTCGAAGTTCAAGAGTTTCCGTTCATGTGCGGAGTGTCTATGTTATTATATAGCTTATGTACAAAATCGACTAGAAGAGGTAAATGAGGGAAAGTTCATGCGTGAATGGGGTTTAGCTTTTAACCAGCAATTTGAGAGATGGATGTTCATCATTATTCCAGGATCGTTGATACTTGGCTTTTTATTTGCAACACAGCTTCAGCCTTTTATTGAAATGGTTCCTTACTTATTTGCCTATGTCACGCTAACGATGGCCATTGGCTGCGGATTAGGACAATTGCGAGAGGTATTGAAGCGGCCGGGCATTATGGGGCTTACCTTTTTGATTGCTCATGTCGTATCTCCGCTGGTAGCCTATGGACTTGGGGCGCTCGCATTTGGTGCGGATTCGCCTTATGTGGTGGGCCTCGTTTTGTTTACGCTTATACCAATCGGAGTGTCCACCGTGCTATGGGTTGGCATGTCAGGAGGCAGTGTTCCGCTTATGCTTGCCATGGTTGTGCTCGATTCAGCGCTTAGTCCACTGGTAGTTCCGGCGGGTATCCATCTGTTTTTTGACTCCGCTGTTGAAGTGAAAGCAGGACCCATTATTGTTGATTTGCTCGTTATTATTGTACTTCCTACGATCATTGGCGTTGCCCTCAATCAAATGAGCCGAGGACGTATTCAAAGTATCGTGCAGCCCTTTACAGCACCGCTTTCCAAGCTCTGTTTCGTGGGTGTTGTCGCATTAAATGCATCGGCTATCGCGCCGCATTTAGGAGAACTGAAGCAGGATATGCTGCTGCTCGTTCCGATTGTTGTGCTGCTGGTTAGTGCTTGTTACACCTTCGGCTACATTGGAACGGCGCCGCTTCGCAAACGCGAGCAGCAGGTGACCGTTTCCTATGCAACAGGAATGCGCAACATTTCTCTTGGCATTGTGCTAGCGCTCGGTTATTTCAGTCCAATAGCTGCTGTGCCTGTTGTGTTGTCGATTCTTATACAGCAGCCTTTAGCAACCGTGTACCATTATGTTTTACAAAAACTTAATAATCACAAGGGTAGCGAAAGTACTGCGACGCATGTACCATAAACGATGTGTGCATGATTAAACATAAGGAGTGAATGTTAATGAACAGCTTTCGCACTAGGCTGACGCTCATCATGATTGCGATGATCGCATTATCGGTCAGTGCAGCAGGATTATTTATGGTCAAAACGTTCAAAGAAAACCATATCAACGCGCTTGAAGACAATATGGTTCGTGAGATGCAGATCATCTCGGCAAAAATGAATTGGAAATCAGGTGAAATTTCCTCCTTATATGACTATTATACAGATGAGGCAAAGGAGCTCCAGCGTTATGCGGGTGCTCGAGTAACCTTTATTCGCAATGATGGTGTGGTGTTAGGTGATTCAAATGGAGATCCTCGGGATATGGACAATCATCTAAACCGTACCGAAGTTAAGGAAGCATTGGCTACAGGAACAGGAAGATCGATTCGGGCTAGTGAAACGGTTAGACAAAATATGATGTATGTCGCTATTCCTGTAACGGTGGTGCCGGGTCAAGCGCCTGATGTGATTCGCCTTGCGATGAGTTTGAAGGAAGTTGATGAAAGCATACGTCAATTGACGATGATGCTGTTCTTAGGATTGCTTGTACTTTTCCTTATTGCAGCTTTTATTAGCTACCGCCTTGCACTTGGTCTGACAAGGCCGCTGGAGCAAATTACGAAGGTTGCTAAACGCATTAAAAATATGGATTATTTGGCAAGAGTAAAAGTGATGAAGCAAGATGAAATTGGTGAGCTTGGAAATGCTATTAATGCGATGGCAGACAGCTTGCAAGTTCAAATGACGCGTATCCAGCAAAATGAGAATCAGCTTGAGAGTGTTCTTGATAATATGATTAACGGAATCGTCATGATCGACCTAAATGGAAAAATCGTCTTGATGAACAGACGTGCAGAGGAAGTGCTCGGCTTCTCCGCTCGTGAGCTCGTTGGCCGTCATTATGCGGAAGCGAAGCAGCAATACGAGCTGTCGCAAATGATTCAAGAGGGTCTTAAAAGCAAACAGCATCTGCGTGAGGAAATTACGTTTTATTTTCCAGAGGAGAGGCTGCTGGAGCTTAATCTCGTGCCGATTCATCCGGAGGGGAATGATTTCTCTGGAGTACTGCTTGTATTGCAGGACGTTTCCGCTATTCGCAGACTGGAGAGGATGCGCAGTGAATTTGTCGCAAACGTCTCCCRTGAGCTGAAGACGCCGATTACCGCAGTAAAAGGTTTTGCTGAGACGCTGCTTGGCGGAGCGGTTAACGATGAGGAAACAGCCCGTTCTTTCTTGCAAATAATATTTGATGAGTCAGATCGGCTTAACCGATTGATCGGAGATATATTGGAGCTGTCCAAAATCGAGTCACGGCGAGTGCCGCTTGTCTTCTCGCCTGTAGAAGTGGATACGTTCGTTCACAAATCGATTAAGCTGATGGAATCAGAAGCGGTACGCAAAAGAATTGAGCTCAGCATGAACATCGAGCCGGGACTTTATGTTGAAGCCGATGAGGATCGTTTGCGTCAAATCATTATGAATTTGTTATCGAACGGGATTAACTATACGCCTGAAGGAGGCAGAGTATCCTTAAAGGTTGAAGGTTTAGGCGATGATCATATTCGCATCCAAATTAGCGATTCCGGCATCGGTATTCCGAAAAAGGATCTGCCGCGTATATTTGAACGGTTTTATCGCGTAGACAAAGCACGTTCGCGCAGCTCAGGCGGTACGGGGCTTGGATTATCGATCGTTAAGCATCTCGTTGAGCTTCATAAAGGTACAATTACAGTAACAAGTGACGTTGGTGTAGGATCTACATTCACGATCGAGCTGCCTGTACTGCAATAGAAAAAAAGATTTACCTATTCTTCATGAATCCGTGATAAACTAAAGCTAAACGTTCTAAATATGCGGATGCGGCGTCTTTGGCGCCGCCATTCGCCAGGTTGGAGGTAACATGTCGCATAAAGTGCTCGTCATTGAAGATGAACCGACATTAGCAAGGCTTCTGTCGTACAATTTGACCCAAGAGGGCTATGAAACGACCGTTATCGATCATGGCGGGGAAGGCTTGCAGACGGCTTTGCAGCGTAATTTCGATTTGGTCATCTTAGATATCATGCTTCCTGGCATGAACGGCTTTGAAATATTAAACCGTCTTCGCCAAAATGGCGTAAGAACACCGGTCATTATTTTAACAGCTCGCAATGCGGAGGAAGAGGTTGTGCAAGGACTGAAGCATGGTGCTGATGATTATATTACGAAGCCGTTTGGCGTGGCTGAACTTCTAGCACGCGTATCCGCGGTGCTTCGTCGGACACAGCTTGATGATAGCAAGCCGATCGAGTCTTCAGAGAAAGTCATCACAGCTGGTGATTTGTCCATCTATCCCGAGAAGTATGAGGTCATCTTAAACGGCGATACGATTCCGCTTAGACCGAAGGAGTTCGAGGTTCTGCTTTATTTAGTACAGCGTCCAGGCATGGTAATTACGCGGGATGATCTTATGAATGTCGTGTGGGGCTTCGATTATATCGGCGGCCAACGTACGGTTGATGTTCATGTGAGCTCATTGCGGAAGAAGCTGGAGCTTGGTCAGCAATCTGTACAAATCGAATCGATCCGTGGTGTAGGTTATAAGCTCGTTATGCCAAAAAAGCTCGTTACCCCGAAATTATAGGGTGGACGAGCTTTTTCTAATATTTATACTTATCTTATATTTCTCCGTCAAAGCTGCTTCAGCATCCAAAGGACGCTGAAGGCATTATTGCTTGATAAGCAGACTATTGCCGGTTAAGCACAAGCATCTTACGCTGGAATTGCTTAGGCGAGCAGTCGTTGTATTTTTTAAACATTTTATAAAAATGTGCCATATTCGGCATCCCGATTCGCTCGCCAACCTCCGATATGCTCAAATCCTTCGTCAGCAATATTCGTTCAGCCCACTTCACTTTGCGATAATTCACATATTCCGTAAAAGAAAGCCCGATCGTTTTTTTGAAATATTTTACGAAGTAATAATAGCTCATATTGGCGATCTTGCAAACCTCTTCAACTTGGATACGATCCGTCAGATGATTTTCGATATAATCGAGCACCGGTTTCAGGCGAATGCGCTCAAAGTTATCTTGCTCAATCAACACTTTGCGGCTATCGTTGCGAAGCAAAAGCAGCAATATTTGCTTAACTAAAACGCTGACTGCCAGCTCATAGCCTGTTTCTTTATGTGTCGTCTCGTGCAATAGCTGATGAATGTAAGAGACAGCTTGCTGCTTTGCCGTGTTGTTTTCTTGGAAAATATAATTCGCTTTACTGAGCGGTGTTTGGGTTTCTGAGAAGTACCGCATATAGGGAATCGTGCTTTGATCAAAAAACGGTTCCAGATCGAATTGAAGCACAATATAATCGAGCAAGTTATGGCTGCGGTCGGAGTGCAGCTCCGAAGCTCCGATAAGCACGATGTCGCCAGAAGTCAGGTGAAAGCTTTCTTCATCGACGTAAACGTCCAGCTCACCCTCAAGAATGAGCAGCAGCTCAACCTGTTTATGATAATGCCAGTTTGTATAACCGTCCAGACTGCGAATGGGGCGAAAAACGCGCAGCGACAGCAATGGGTTTTCGTATGCGACTTTTTCATTTATTGCTTCCAAATCTAATGTTACCCCCTTGGCGCTGCATGACAATATCCTTATTGTAGTGAATGCTTTCACCATTAGCAATAAGGGAGCGGTATAAATGATGCGCGATTGCTCATTTATCGTTAAAATAGATATAACTTAGCAAGTATACGGAGTAAGGGATTAGCAGAGAGGGCTGGACGACATATGGAACGGGATTCGATAAGGGATTATGGTTTGGAAAATGTGCTGCTGCTCGACCGCATGAATGAGCTGAATGAATTAGATGTGTTATATCCCTTTGCGCTGGATGAGCTGCTTTGCAGAAAAACAGGGCAGGGAGGTCCAGCCATTTGCCATATTTGGCGTCACCCAAGAGCGTTTGTTATGGGGCTGCGCGACAGCCGATTGCCAGGCGCTGCCGACGCTGAAAGGGCTCTTCAATCGGAAGGCTGGTCTACTGCTGTACGCAATTCGGGAGGAGCTGCGGTACCGCTTGATTTGGGGGTCATTAATATATCGCTGATCATGCCGAAAAAAGCGTTGGACTCCTTTCATTTTCATGATGATTTTGAAAAAATGTATGGGCTGATTCGTCATGCATTACAGGAGACGGGCTGCCAAGTAGAAAAAGGGGAAATCAAAGGCGCTTATTGTCCTGGCGAATTTGATTTGAGCATTGGCGGGTATAAATTTTGCGGCATCGCACAGCGTCGGCAGACGCATGCCTTTATTGTACAAGCTTTTATTGTAGCGGATGGTTCTGGTCAGGAGCGGGCCAACTTCGTTCGATCCTTCTATGATAAAGCTGCGCAGGGGGAAAACGAAAACGATTATCCGCTTGTGGCTGCTGAAAGCACGGCTAGTTTGGAGCAATTGACACCGCTTGGCGCAGGAGCCGGAGATGCTTTTGTCAAAGCGGTCAAACGAGTCATAGCTTCGCAGCAGACGGAAGCGGGTATGAGAGAAGCAGAGTCGAAGCTTGTAATGCCGACAAAAGAACAAACCATGGAAATGGCCAACTTATTGCGTTCTAGGTATGCGATTCCATCTCAATAAATTACGCTAACGTTCCGTTTTACGGATGAGCTGGTTGACAACCTCTGAGAAAATAAGACCAATGGCAATGGCTCCTGAGAGCATGAATGCTTTTACGGCTAGCTGCACGGCAATGTCATAGTTGTCTTCAACGACGTTTCTCATTGCATCGTAGGCGAGTCCGCCGGGAACTAAAGGAATAATGCCGGATACGCTGAAGACGATGATGGGCGTTTTATATAGCTTTGAGAATAGCTGGCTCACTACGGTTACGATAAAAGCAGCAATTAACGTCGCAGGAATGGTATCCAGCGACAGCTCTGTGCAGGAAATATAAATGAACCAGCCTATCATGCCAACAACGCCGCAGTGCACAAGCGTTCGCTTCGGTACGTTGAAGATGAGGCCGAAGGCTGCTGAAGCTATAAAGCTAGTGACTAGCTGTTCTAATATCGACAACGTAATACACCTCCGAATTTTACGAAATTTAAGAAAGTATATCATTTTCTATTACTTATCTTATATTTCACCGTCAAAGCTACTTCAGCGTCTAAAGTACGCCGAAGGCGTTTTTGCTTGATTAATAAAACGAGAGCACCGCGGCGATACCCGCACCCACAGCGAATGCTGTAAGAAAAGCTTCTGCTCCCTTCGAAAGCCCTGATACAAGGTGGCCTGCCATCAGGTCTCTGACTGCTGCTGTAATATGCAAACCGGGCACAAGAGGCATAACAGAGCCGATAATAATTTTATCGAGGTCAAATCCATATCCTTTATGTACAAACAGCACGGACAAGGTGCCGATCAGCAAAGCCGTAATAAACTCGGAGAAAAACTTGATCGGCACGATTCGATGCAGCTTAACTGAAAAACCGAAGCTAATGCCGCTGATGAGCACAACAGGGATGAAGTCGCGCCAGCTGCCTTGGAACATGATAAGAAAACAACCGCTCGCTATAGCTGCAGCTATGATTTTCATCCAAACCGGATAAACGAAGGCGTTAGAGTCTATTTCCTGTAAAAGTCGGTGTGCATCGCCAGCAGCCAGCGTGCCGGTGCTAATTTTTCTGGAAATATCGTTGACTAAGGATACCTTAAGCAAATTCGTCGAACGCTCGGAAATACGAATGAGCTTCGTCATCTGGGATGAACCGTCAATGGCAAATATAATACCGGTCGGCGTGACGAAGCTATGGGAGTTCTCTATGCCGTAAGCAGCTGCAATTCGGGACATCGTATCTTCGACACGATAGGTTTCGCCGCCGTTTTGCAAAATGATTTTGCCGGCCAATAAACAAATTTGTGTAATCTCGTGGCTATTGATGATGCTTTTATCCATTGCGGCCTGCCTCCCCAATCCGAGCGAAGTTGTTCTTTATCCTGTTCTTACTTGCTGCTTTTGGTTTGATGCTCGAATTCAGTCCGAATACGAGCAAGCAGTGCAGGATCGGCAAATACGTCGTATGCGGTTGCTGCTAGCATTTTGGCACCAAATAACATGCCGTCCAGCGCATATTCGGTCATTGCCGCATCACGAAACGCCTCCGTATGAAGCAGCAAACGATCTTGTACCACCTTGACGTAAGGATGAATAGCTGGACAGCGAACGGAGACGTTGCCTAAATCAAGCGAGCCATGATCCTTGCCGATTTCCATATCCTCAGGGCGAATGCCTGCCTCGATCAGATTCGTATTGAACTGCTCGGACAATGCTTCATTAGTAAGCAGCTCGTCATAAGAGTATTCGAAATGATTTGTTGTAACGGTGCAGCCCGTCTGCAATGCGGCCCCTTCTGCACAGCGCAGCACTTTCGCAGTGAGCTCGTTTGTATAAGTGCGTGAAGCCGAGCGGACATAAAATTTGGCCGATGCATAATCAGGAATGATGTTCGGCGCCTTGCCGCCGTTGTCAATAATACCGTGAATGCGCGCATCGCTGCGTGTTTGTTGGCGCAGCGCATTAACGCTATTGAACAGCTGAAGAACAGCATCCAGCGCATTAATTCCTTCATATGGACTTGCAGCTGCATGCGCGGCTAGACCATGAAATTCAAACTGCACAGCATCCAGTGCAAGAGATTCACCTGAACGTTCAAACGTATAGTATGGATGCGCCATTAAAGCGAAGTCGCAGTCATCGAATAAACCTGCCTCTGCCATTGGTACTTTCGCTCCGCGTGTTTCCTCAGCTGGCGTACCATAGATGCGAATTTTTCCGCCAATGCCGCTGTTTATCAAAGCCGCTTTAAGTCCGACAGCTGCCGCCATGCTCATTGAGCAGATGAGATGATGTCCACAAGCATGTCCGATTTCTGGTAGAGCATCATACTCGCATAAGAAGCCAACTGTCGGGCCTGGGCTTCCTGTATCATAAACACCGATAAAAGATGTCTCAATGCCTAAAATACCACGTTCAACCTCAAACCCGTATTTTGCAAGCTCCGTACAGAGCAGCTCAGAAGCAAAAAACTCCTCATGGCCAAGCTCTGGCCGGCTGCCCACCGATCGTGATATCGTGCGAAAAGCGTCCGCATATAGATCAATTTCATTAAATATAAGATTTTTATCGGTCATTATATTTTTTTACCTCCTGAAATGAAGTGAAACCTATGAATTCGGCTGTATGTTCGGAATAGGTCGGCTCCCAACAGCGGAAAGTCTGCTATTAGCACGTATGTGTTCTTACAACCTCCGAAGTAGCCTAGCTATGTGCCTGTAAGAACCTACAGGTTCTTATGGAGCCCGTCAGGCGTGCTGCCAGCAGCGGAAAGTCTGCTGTTAGCACGTATGTGTTCTTACAGCCTCCAAAGTAACCTAGCTATGTGCCTGTAAGAACCTATAGGTTCTTACGGAGCCTGTCAGGCGTGCTGCCAACAGCGGAAAGTCTGCTGTTAGCACGTATGTGTTCTTACAAGCTCCAAAGTAACCTAGCTGAGCGTCTGTAAGAACCTATAGGTTCTTATGGAGCCCGTCAGGCGTGCTCTAGCAGCGGAAAGTCTGCGGTTAGCACGTATGTGTTCTTACAACCTCCGAAGTAACCTAGCTGAGCGTCTGTAAGAACCTATAGGTTCTTATAGAGCCCGTCAGGCGTGCTGCCAGCAGCGGAAAGTTTGCTGTTAGCACGTATGTGTTCTTACAGCCTCCGAAGTAACCTAGCTGAGCGTCTGTAAGAACCTATAGGTTCTTATGGAGCCCGTCAGACGTGCTGCCAATAGCGGAAAGTCTGCTGTTAGCACGTATGTGTTCTTACAACCTCCAAAGTAACCTAGCTAAGCGTCTGTAAGAACCTATAGGTTCTTATGGAGCCCGTCAGGCGTGCTGCCAGCAGCGGAAAGTTTGCTGTTAGCACGTATGTGTTCTTACGGCCTCCGAAATAACCTAGCTGAGCATCTGTAAGAACCTATAGGTTCTTATGGAGCCCGTCAGGCGTGCTGCCAGCAATCAAAGGATCATCGCTGCAAGCACCTATGTGTTCTTACGGAGCCACCCCCGAGCCGCCTAACTGCCCCCACATCAGCGCATGCCGTGAATTTTTTTAAACTGCTCCGGGCTTAACCCTTCAAGCCGCCTAAAGACGGAGCTGAAGTAGCTGGGGGAGTCGAAGCCGACGCGCTGGGAGATTTCGTGCATCTTGATCTCGCTTTCGCGGAACATAAGCTCCTTGCTCCGATTGACGCGCTCTCGGTTTACGTATGCCATTGGTCGCATTTTCAAAGCTTTCTTAAAAAGCAAGCATAGGTACTGCGGCGTTACATCGATACAGCCTGCTAAATCCTTTATCGTAATAAGCTTGCTGTAATTAGCTTCAATATAATGAAGAACAGGCTGCAGCTTCAAGTAGTTTTGTTCTACCGAGTGTGAGCTTACAAGAATAACCTTCATTAAATCAAGTAAAAACATGTAAACCAGCTTTGAGCATTCGAGCCCGAGAAAGGATCGGCCGGATTGCGTCATTGCGTAAATGTTTTTCATGTGGGTAACAATCATATCATGATCAGCAGTCGAATAGACACCGGATTGTGTAATTCCAGCCTGCCTAAACAGCTTGTCGGACAAATCGCCTCTAAAGCTCATCCAAATGATTTCCCAAGGCGCTTGTATTGAAAAATATTGATGCTGCTCGTTTGGAAACAGGCAGAACCCTTGCCCAGCCCGAACGGTCATTTGTTGATCGCCAACATGGAGCTCGCCCGAGCCGCTAATGACTTGCAGCCATTGAAAATGAGGATAGCCGTTTGGACGGTCAATCGGCTCTTGATCGCTCCAATGCCCGATACTCGTGAGATAAACCGGGAGTGTCTTGTCCGTCTCTGTCAAAATCGGAAAAACCATCGTGTCGATAGCGGTGGCCTCCTGTTTCATATTTTTATAATGATGCGAAAATACTGTTATATAGTTGGTTCGATGTACAAGATATAATATGAATATCATTATAGTATAACCAATAATAGCTGCAAGCAAGACGAAAATGGAGGCAGATGAGATGAGTATGAAATTTCCCCCGATAAGTGCAAAAATTCCGCAAATGCTGCATGGTGCAGATTATAATCCAGATCAATGGCAGAAGTATCCTGAGGTGTTGGAGGAAGACATCCGCCTCATGAAGCTTGCACATTGCAACGTGATGTCTGTAGGCATTTTTGCATGGATGGCGATCGAGCCTGAGGAAGGCGTATTTACATTTGAATGGCTGGACACGTTGCTTGATAAATTTGCTGCTAACGGCATCTATGCCTTGCTTGCTACACCAAGTGGAGCACGCCCGGTATGGATGTCTCAAAAATATCCGGAAGTGCTGCGCGTTGCACCTAACGGAATTCGTAATTTGCATGGTGCGCGTCACAACCACTGCTTCAGCTCACCTGTATATCGCGAGAAGGTAACGATCATGAACTCGAAGCTGGCAGAACGTTATTCGGATCATCCTGCGGTCATCGGCTGGCATATATCAAATGAATATGGTGGCGAATGTCACTGCTCGTATTGTGAAGACGCTTTCCGCGACTGGTTGAAAAATAAATACGGTACACTAGAAGCACTTAACGATGCTTGGTGGACGACGTTCTGGAGCCATACGTATACCGATTGGAGCCAAGTCGAGTCGCCAACCGAGCGTGGCGAGAAAGCGGTTCACGGCCAGAATGTTGACTGGAGAAGATTCGTTACGGATCAAACGGTTGATTTCTGCCACAACGAAATAGCTCCGCTGCGCGCCGCTAACAGTGAGCTTCCGATTACGACGAACTTTATGCTTGATTTTGAGCCGCTTAACTATTGGAAGTTTACAGAGCTGCTCGATATGATATCGTGGGATGCTTATCCAACTTGGCATGACAATGGCGGAGATGACAGCGAGCAAGCGGCGTGGATTGGCTTCAACCATGATGTGTTTCGTTCGCTTGGCGGCGGAAAGCCGTTCATGCTGATGGAAAGCACGCCGAGCATGACGAACTGGCAGCCGATCAGCAAAGTGAAGCGTCCAGGCATGCACATGCTGTCATCGCTTCAAGCGGTTGCACATGGCTCAGATACTGTTCAGTATTTCCAGTGGCGCAAGAGTAGAGGCTCAAGCGAGAAGCTGCATGGTGCAGTAGTGGATCATGTCGGCCATGAGCATACTCGCGTTTTCCGCGATGTGGCTGAGCTTGGCGAAGCTTTGGAGAAGTTGACCGAAGTAGTAGGTACAACTGTGAAGCCTGAGGTAGCGCTTATCTATGATTGGGAAAATCGCTGGGCAGTAAAGGATTCGCAAGGCCCGCGCAATAGCGGTCTTCATTATGAAGAAACGGCTAAACGCCATTATCGTCCGTTCTGGGATCTGGGTGTGCCAGTGGATATTATTGATTCGGAATGCAGCTTTGATTCGTACAAGCTCCTTATTGCTCCTATGTTATATATGGTGCGTCCGGGTGTAGGCGAGCGCATTGAACGTTTTGTTGAAAATGGCGGTACTTTCATCGCTACTTATTGGACAGGTATCGTCGATGAGAACGACCTATGCTTCCTAACAGGTTTCCCAGGACCGCTGCGCAAGACGCTTGGGATCTGGTCCGAGGAGATCGATTCGCTGCATGATCATGATTCCAATCAGGTCGTGCTGAAGGACGGAAATAAGCTTGGACTGAGCGGCCAATATACAGCACGCGAGCTGTGTGATCTCATCCATCTTGAAGGTGCGGAGGCACTTGCTGTTTACGGTGAGGATTTTTATGCGGGTCGCCCTGCCTTAACGGTAAATCATTTGGGTGCAGGCAAAGCCTACTATGTTGCATCGCGCAACGAAGCATCTTTTACAAACGATTTTCTGACTCGAATTATAGAGCAAGAGGGGATCAAGCGAGTTCTTGATTCCGAGCTGCCGCATGGCGTAACTGCACAATTAAGAACAGATGGCGTGAACGACTACGTCTTTGTATCCAATTTCAGTGCAAATGAATCTTCGGTTGCTTTAGATGCTCAGCAGTATACAGATTTGTTGACGGGTGCGGCTCTAAACAACAGTGTTGAATTGAAGCCTTACGGCTGCCGGATCTTGAAACGAGCTTCGAAATAATACTAGCCTCATAGAAAAGCTGTGTGAAGCGTACAGGAAACTGTATGTGGATCACAGCTTTTTTGTTGTTTAGTCATAAAGACTCTCTTATCGGAAAATTCAATAGGCATGTTTTTACGGAAATTAAAAAATATATTGTCGAATTTAACATTCCGATAACATTTCTACCTAATTCAATTGATGCTTACGACCTATAGTGAGTGCATAAGGAAAAAGAAGGAAGGGTGAGGGTGAAGTGACAGCGACTGTTCTAGATAAAGAAAAACAATCAGCTATCGAGAAAAATGAGCGTACTGCTCCAAACACACCACTTAACGGAAACGTACAACAATTAATTGAGGTAAAAGGAACCGATGAAAGGACTGTTAAGCAAGCGGAGCAGCGTGCTGATGAAAGAACAATGCATCCGGTAAAAGCAGAAGCAACGCGCCTGCATCATTTTTTGCGTCAGGCTCCAACAATAGACGCAGAGCATACATGCCGGCAGACGATCGCTGTGTTTAAGAAGCATCCGGAAAGTGAGTGCATTATCGTAACTGGGGAGCAAGGGGCTCCTATCGGTCTGATGATGCGCAATCGGTTCTTCCTGAAGCTGGGCCATCGCTTTAGCGCAGATTTGTATGATGACAAACCAATTACAAAGCTTATGGATGCGAGTCCGCTCGTAGTCGATTATGATTATGCACCGCAGCAGCTCATTGACAGCGCATTAAGCCGCCACGAGAGTGTGCTTTACGATTGTGTCATCGTTACGTTAAAAAATAAGCTTGCAGGTATATTGACTGTGTCGGACATGCTCAAGATTTCCCGGCTGCTGCAGCAGGAAGCCGTTGATGCACAAATGAGTACGATTCGCTCAGCAGAGCAGCGGGTGAGAGAGATCGAACAAGCCGTCAGCAGCGTTCGCAAGTCAACTGAACATGGCGAGTCAATGTCTGTAGATATGGTCGATTTGACCCTAACCGGCAAAAACGAGCTGGATAAAGTAACAAAAGCTTTTAACGCCATGACGCTGAATTCTGAGCTTCAGGAGAAACGGATGAATGAGCTTCAATCTGAGGCGGGGTCAATCAGCAAAGTTTCTTTATTAATAAAAGAACTGGCAGAGATGAGTAATCTACTCGCGCTGAATGCTTCTATAGAAGCAGCCCGTGCAGGGGAGCATGGGCGCGGGTTTGCGGTAGTAGCTGGTGAAGTGATGAAGCTGGCTGGCCAAACGAAGCAATTTGCGAATGAAATTACGACGTTAACAAAAACGATAGTTGATGCCATTACGCAAACGACAAGTCTTGCTCATTCGGGACGAATGGAGACGATCGCAAGCGAAGCGAATATCAATGAAGCCGTGGAGGTGTTTAATCATCTTTTCCGAGCGGCAGCTGATAATCGCAATAGCGCGAAGCAAATTGGCGTTTTATCGGAGCAGGCACATCAGCAAGCCGTTCATATCGCAGTCGAAATGAAAAAATTACAGCAATCTTATTTTTAACATGGAGTTTACAAAAACAGAATACGAGGTTTACAAACGGCTAGTAGTATAAGAGGCACGGGGATGAACCCTTACAGACATAATAAGAGGAGTGGTAGAGTTGTTAAAGAAAAAAGGGTTTAAAGGAATTCTAATGTTGTCGATGGTGACGCTGCTCGTATTCGCAGCTGCATGTGGTAATAATAGCGGAAATAAAGGTTCTGAAAATACAGGATCTAAGAATAACACTGCAACTAACGCACCAGCTGGTGAAGATGTGAAATTGTCAGGCGAAATTAAAATTGATGGTTCAAGCACAGTGTTCCCACTTACAGAAGCAGCAGCTGAAGAATTCAACAAAGAGCACAAAGATGTACGAGTACCGGTTGGCGTATCTGGCACAGGCGGCGGCTTCAAACAATTTTGCGCAGGCGAAATTGCCATTGCAGATGCTTCCCGTCACATCAAGGATGAAGAAGCAGCAGCTTGTAAAGCAGCTGGCATCGAATATACAGAGCTTTCTGTAGCATTTGACGGTTTGTCTGTTGTTGTAAGCAAAGACAATGACTTCATCGACCACTTGACAGTTGAAGAGCTGAACAAAATCTTTACAACTGGCAGCACAGTAACAACTTGGAAAGATGTTCGCGACACTTTCCCTGCTGAGCCGATCGTAATGTTCTCACCAGGCGCTGATTCCGGAACTTATGACTATTTTAATGAAGCTATTCTTGAAAAAGCAGGCATTCGCAATGATAAAGCAATCAGCTTCTCTGAAGATGACAACGCACTTGTTCAAGGCGTAGCAGGCAGCAAATACGGCATTGGCTACTTCGGTTTTGCTTACTTTGAAGAAAACCAAGATAAATTGAAAGTTGTTCCTGTAGACGGCGGCAAAGGCGCTATTGCACCAACTTATGACACAATTAAAGACGGCACTTATGCTCCATTGTCCCGTCCGCTCTTCATCTATGCAAACAATAAAGAGCTTGAGCGTCCAGAAGTGAACGCATTCGTTAAATACTATATCAACAACATCGGTACTTTTGCTGGCGAAGTTGGTTATGTATCCCTTCCAGATGAGCAATACGCAACTGAAGCAGCAAAAATTAAATAAGTAACAAACGACCTGATGAAAATGTGTGGTGTCTCGAGGGACATCACCTTTTTATCGGCACAAATGTAAACGAATTGTAAAGGCAAGAAGGAGGACGCTGCAATGCCAAGCCAAGGGCTGCAAACGGTCAGTAAGGCTCAAACAAACAGCAAGGAAGTCTATGATTTCAAAAATAAACGCGTAAGCATCATGAACAAATTGATGCCAATCCTATTGTTCCTGTGTGCATCCGTATCTGTTCTAACTACAATAGGTATTGTCGTCACACTCATCTCAGAGACCTATCAGTTTTTTCAAAAAATACCGATTTTTGATTTCTTGTTTGGGACCAAATGGTCACCGTTAATTCCGCCCAAAAGCTTCGGCGTTTTGCCGCTCCTGTCAGGCACGCTCATGATTACGTTTATCGCTTGTTTAGTCGCTATCCCTCTAGGGCTTGCAAGTGCCATTTACTTATCAGAATATGCACCGAAGCGGGTTCGTAAAGTAATTAAACCGATATTGGAGGTACTCGCAGGAGTTCCAACCATCGTATATGGTTACTTTGCTCTTAGCTTGGTTACACCTCTTATTCAAAGTATTTTTCATAGCGCCGGCGTGTTCAACGCATTAAGTGCCGGTATTGTTGTCGGTATTATGATTATTCCTATGGTTTGCTCGCTAAGTGAGGATGCGATGTCCTCTGTACCGCGCAGCTTGCGTGACGGCGCTTATGCGCTTGGCGCAACACGGTTCGAGGTTGCTTTGAAAATCGTTGTGCCAGCAGCCTTCTCGGGTATCGTGGCTTCTGCCGTACTTGCTTTCTCAAGGGCGATCGGCGAGACGATGATCGTTACGGTAGCGGCAGGCTCTACACCTAATATGACGGCTAATCCGCTCGAGAGCATCCAGACGATGACCGCTTATATCGTTCAGGTCAGCCTTGGGGATACGCCGCATGGAACGGTTGAGTATGGATCGATCTTCGCGGTCGGCATGACGTTGTTCGTCATTACATTCCTACTCAATATTCTTGCCCAGTACATTGCAAGAAGATTCAGAGAGGAGTACTAAGATGAACATATTTCTAGATGCAAACCGCAAGCAAATTGCTAATCGGCGGAAAAAGGATTGGATGCTTCATATCCTGTTCGTCGCCGCCACTTCCATCGGCGTTCTCGCGCTTTGCGCGTTAATCGTAGATATTTTGATCGACGGTATTGCAAGGCTCCAGCCTGATCTATTCACGAACTTCCCGTCTCGCAAAGCGGACGGTTCCGGAATGAAGTCGGCGCTGGTTGGTACGATTTACATGCTGCTTATTATGGCGCCTATTTCCTTTATTTTTGGAGTAGGAGCTGCGATTTTCTTGGAGGAATATGCGAAAAAGGGCCGGATTACCCGGATGATTCAGCTTAATATCAGTACACTAGCGGGCGTTCCGTCCATCGTATACGGTATTTTGGGCTTAACCTTGTTCGTACGACTGCTCGCTCTTGATCGCAGCCTCATTGCAGGGGCGCTCACGATGACGCTGCTTGTGCTTCCTATTATTATCGTATCTGCACAAGAAGCGATTCGTGCCGTTCCGAAATCACGCCGTGATGCTTCGTTCGCTCTAGGCGCGACCAAGTGGCAGACCGTTTCTCGCTCTGTTATGCCCTCAGCTCTTCCGGGCGTACTAACTGGCGTCATTCTTGCTATGTCTCGTGCAATTGGAGAAACGGCACCGCTAGTTATGATTGGAGCATTAACGTATGTTGCCTTTTTGCCAGAAGGTCTTAAGGATTCGTTTACGGTTATTCCTATTCAAGTGTACAACTGGTTGTCCAAGCCACAGCTTGAATTTAAGGAGCTTGCGGCCAGCGGTATTATCGTTTTACTAGCGCTGCTGTTGCTAATGAACTTTTCGGCTATTTTGCTTCGCAACAAGTATCAGAAGAATATTTAGGAGGAAAACGATATGGAAGCACTTATTAATATTAACAAGCTGAATTTGTTTTACGGCGCTTTCCACGCTTTGAAGGATGTAACGCTAACGATACCTGAGAAAGCAATCACTGCATTCATCGGTCCATCCGGTTGCGGAAAGTCAACTTTGCTTCGTACACTAAACCGTATGAACGATATGATTCCGGGCACTCGGATTGAGGGAGGTATCGCCATTGGCGGTACTGAAATTTACTCGAATGAAGTGGATGTTGAAACACTGCGCAAAAAGGTCGGCATGGTATTCCAACAGCCGAACCCATTCCCGAAATCGATCTATGATAACGTGGCATACGGTCCTCGCCTGCATGGTATTACTAGCAAGCGCGAGCTCGATGAAATTGTAGAAACAAGCTTGAAATCCGCGGTATTGTGGGATGAAGTAAAGGATCACTTGAAACGTTCCGCGTTCGGTTTATCTGGTGGACAGCAGCAGCGCCTTTGTATTGCCCGCGCACTTGCAGTAAACCCAAATATTTTGCTTATGGATGAGGCGACATCAGCGCTTGACCCGATTTCCACGCTGAAAATTGAAGAGCTTGCTCAAGAATTGAAAGATAAATACACAATCGTGATGGTTACTCACAATATGCATCAGGCAGCCCGCGTATCCAATCAAACGGTGTTTTTCTTGAATGGCGAGGTCGTTGAATACTCGGATACGGAGAAGCTGTTCTCCAATCCAACCGATCAGCGCACAGAAGATTATATAAGCGGACGTTTCGGCTAAGCCAAACGGATCGTGGGAGAAAACTTCTATTCAAGAGGTTGAATCATATGATTTTGGCCTTGCGAATGATGTTGTTTTACAAACCTTGTAGGGGGAATGCCGTTCATGATGACCACGCGTAAAGAGTTTGACCAAGGACTAGAGCATCTTCATAATTTGCTGATTGATATGGGTACTTTTGTTGAAAAAGCGCTCGTAGAATCGATGGAAGCATTAAAAACCGTTGATGTTGACCGTGCGAAGCAGGTCATAAAGCTGGACCCGTCGCTTAACCAAATGGAAGAAAAGATTACGGAAATCGGCTCGAAGCTGATCGCTACGCAGCAGCCTGTTGCCAAGGATTTGAGAAGAATTCTGTCCTCGTTTAAAATCGCAAGCGATTTGGAGCGTATGGGCGATCTCTCCGTTGATATTGCTAAGGTTGTATTGCGTTTAGAGGGTCAGGAGCTAATAAAACCGTTAATCGATTTGCCGCGTATGGCAGAAATTGTTCAGCTTATGACATACGAGTCCATTCAATCGTTTATTCAAGAAAACGTAGACCTGGCTTACAAAATGGCGAAGGACGACGATCAAGTTGATGCCCTGTATGGACAAATTACGCGCGAGCTTTATTCCCTTATGATGGAAAATCCTCGCAATATTACACAGTCATCGCTTCTCACTCTCGTCGGACGTTACCTCGAAAGATTCGGTGATCACGCAACGAACATCGGTGAGAGCGTCGTTTATCTCGTAACGGGCAATCGTCCGGATTTGAACGTATAACCTACTTAAAACATACTTAAGACCGCCCACGCTTAGCTGCTGGACGGTTTTTTTGTTTAGGAGAAAAGAACTAAGAAAAATGTCGAATTTTACCGCAAGTTAATCCTTTTATGCATCTCCATTCACAATTGGCTGGTAAAGTAATACATAAAGGAACTGAAATAGACGATAGTCGATTGAGGGGATTGGCATGAATGGAGTCGGGGTTGGTTTATTCAATCGAGATATGCTCCGCAGCATAAAAGAGCGCTGGCATGAAGGCGGAATTGGTGTCATTTACGTCCGTTTTCGCCTCGGGAACACAGCAGCAGAATCAGCATTGCAGCTATGGGAGGGCACGGAGGCAAGGCTTTTCTGGCGTCAGCGCCTTGAATGGGATTACTTTTATTTATTTGATCGGCAGCAGAAGGATGAACCGATCATTCGAGTGGTCGAGAAAGCGATGGAGCGGCTTATTGATAGGCTAAGGAAGTCTGATGCAAAAAAGGAAGACGGGGCTTTCTCAGACATCGATCTGGAGGTAAGCATAGGTCTTTCAACGGCATACCCTCCAGCAACCGGCCGTTCCTCGGAGTCGGTTGTTTATCGGATGATTCTTGATGCGATGGAGCAAAGCGCATATAACGTTACTCTCGGAAGGAACCGCCAAGAATCTCTATCCGAAGGCAAACCGAAAATAGAAAACTACGGTCAGATCATCGGAGCAGGCGAGCCAGTGCAGCAGCTGCATTTGCCGGGGAACCATAGCCGAACCGTTCGAATTGGCGGGCTTGCTGCACCTTTTCCGATATTTCCTGCCCGGGCCAGGGTGTCCGAGGTTGCTTATTTTTTCGATACGAATGCGAAGGCGCAAGGCGCGGTCATTGTCGATAAAGGCAGACCGATAGGCATCTTAATGAAAGAGAAGCTGCATCAAATGTTAGCCGGACAATTCGGGCTGCCTCTTTATTGGAACAGACCGATTGAGCGGATTATGAACAATCAACCGCTTATTGTGGATGAGCAGCTTACTGTCGAGCATGTATCTCAGCTGGCAATGGCAAGGGATTTCTCACAGCTATACGATGTCGTTCTTATTACGAAGGATGGACAGATGGCAGGAGCAGCTACGATCAGGTCTATCTTGGAATGCATGACGGCGCTTCGCACAGAGGCAGCACGAACAGCTAATCCGCTTACGGGGCTGCCGGGGAACGAGGAAATTCAGCTTGAACTGAGCCAGCGGATCGGACAAGGTGAGCCGTTTGCTGTCGTTTATGCGGACTTGGACTATTTTAAATGGTATAACGATTCCTTTGGTTTTGGGCTCGGAGATAATTTGATCCGCTATTTGGGAGATATTCTGCGTATGGAGCTTGATCAGCTCGGAGCAGGCGACGATTTTGTCGGACATATAGGCGGAGATGATTTCATCGTGGTAATGAGAGCAGATTCGGCGGAGCAACTATGTCAGGCGATGATAAAGCGTTTCGATAGCGGGATTAAAGCATTTTACGGCGGCGTTGAAGTAACGACAGTTGAGGATCGAGAGGGCAATCTCATTGATCAGGAGGGTGTAACGCTTTCTTTGTCACTCATGTTATGGGATGGCAGAGTAGCGCTTGCGGCAGATGATATTCCGAGGATTGCGGCAAAGCTGAAGAAACAAGCGAAAGCACTTAAAGGCAGCGTCTATGTCATGGATCAAATTATAGGAATGCATCATGGAGAGGAACGGAACGGAAATTGAGACAACTACGGGACATATGGCGGCTAAACGATACGGAAAACGTGAGCTCGGGTCATCTTGGTATTATTTATTTATCATGGCAGTTTCCTACGGATGTTCGGAAAAATCACTTATCCTCGCAGCATGAGAAATGGCGTGTTTTTGCAGAGAATGAGGTGAAGGCTGCATTTGGAAGCTCTTTACTATATGAAGGGCTGCAATGGATGAAGGAGGATTTATTTATCCATATGCGTTTGCCGGCCGGGCATCAAATGCTGCAGGAGGACTGGCTGCTTGAGCTGGCCTATAAGCATACCGCTGATTGGGAGAAACAATTTGCAGAGGAGATTTGCTATGAGGGGCTAGCTGATGTGCTTGGGAAGCTCCATATTGGTGTATCTGTCGTACCCAATGACAATGACCCTGTGGATGGCCTCGTCTGGTATGATGCGATGAAAAAAGCAATTTTGCACGGGCAATCCGCCGGATCGATGGAGCGAAGCTTGAAGCGCCGAGCGCTGGAACGAGTCATTAGCGAGCGGCTTATTCAGCCAGTATATCAGCCTATCGTATCGCTGCTGCGCGAAGGAGAGGTATTTGGCTTCGAAGCGCTATCGCGTACGCAGGATCAAACTTGGTTTGCCGGACCTATGGAGCTCTTTCAGTGTGCTGAGCAGGAAGGTTTGACTTATAGCTTGGATAGACTGGCTAGAGAAAGGGCGATAGACGGCTGTCTGCGGCTCATGCCAGGGCAAAAGCTATTCATCAATGTGATGGCGCAAATTATGGAGGATCCAAGCTTCTCGCCCGGCCAAACGCTCAGTCTGCTGGAGCAGCATAAACTATCGCCCCATCATGTCGTATTTGAAATTACAGAACGAAGCTCAATCGCGGATTTTGGCTCTGTAAAGAAGGCGCTGGAGCATTACCGGAGCCAAGGTTATCAAATTGCAATTGATGATGTTGGAGCGGGTTATTCGTCATTGCAATCTATCGCTGAGCTGCGACCTGATTATTTGAAGGTGGATCGGTCGATTATTCATAATATCCACTTGGATGAGATGAAAGAGCATATTTTGTACACACTGGTTCAGATTGCAGCAAAAATGGATATTTCCATAATTGCCGAAGGCATAGAACTTGAAGCGGAGCTTGCGAAGGTTCGTGAGATGGGGATTGAATATGCTCAAGGTTATTTATTAGGCAGGCCTGCTCCATTTCATTCCATGATGATGTAACCGATACAAAAAAGGGCTAACCCATCGCAGCGATGCTTGGGAATAGCCCTTTTTGTGGTATACTTAAAGGTATGAATGTTACATAAAGAAGGTGTTGATTCCTTATGGAAAAATGGATGCTAATTGACGGAAACAGTATAATCTACCGTGCGTTTTTTGCTTTGCCGCCGCTTACGAATTCGGCGGGCAATCACACGAATGCGATTTTTGGGTTTACAACGATGCTGCTTAAGCTGCTTGAACAAGAAAAGCCGACTCATGTGCTGGTTGCATTTGATGCCGGCAAGGTCACTTTTCGCCATGAAGGTTATGCGGAATATAAAGGCGGAAGACAAAAGACACCGCCAGAGCTGTCAGAACAATTTCCAGTGCTTAAGGAGCTGCTTCAAGCCTTTAGCATTTCGCAGTTTGAGCTGTCCGGTTATGAGGCCGATGATATTATCGGTACGCTAACGAAGGCAGCTGACGAGAAAGGTGTAGAAACTTTTGTCGTTACTGGAGATAAAGATATGCTGCAGCTTGCTTCAGACAAAGTAACCATTGCGGTAACACGCAAAGGCGTTAGTGATGTTGAACTTTACACACCAGAGACGATCCAAGAGAAATACGGCCTTGTGCCGATGCAAATTATCGATCTTAAGGGGCTCATGGGGGATACCTCTGACAACATCCCTGGTGTTCCGGGCGTAGGCGAAAAAACGGCGCTTAAGCTGCTTCATGAGCATGGATCCGTTGAAAGCGTGCTTGATAACTTGGACAAGCTGAAGGGCAAGCTGAAGGAAAACATTGAGAGCCATAAAGATGATGCTACGATGAGCAAGCGCTTGGCGACGATCTTCCGTGAAGTGCCTATAGAAAAGTCTATCGATGACATTCGTTATGCCGGGTATGATGGTTCGAAGCTGGCTGAGGCGTTCCGCAAGCTGGAATTCAAATCATTAATTGATCGCCTGGAGCTAGGTGCTGAAGCGGGTGATATGGATAAGGAAGCCGAAGCTGCTGCAGCTGATTTGAATATTAATGTGATCGAATCAGAAAAAGACGCAGAGATGCTGGAGAAGCTTATTCAACTGCTCCAGAAGTCGGACAAAAATGGCTTGTATATCGAAGCCATTGGGGAGAATCCGCATCATGCCGAGCTGATTGGCCTTGCTATCGCTACTGATGAAGCTGTGTTTGTAATGCCATATTCAGTGCTTAAGCAGCCTTTCGCAGCGAAGCTTCGCGACTGGCTCGAACAAGCGGACAAGCCGAAATACGGCTTTGATCTCCATAAGGTGGAGCTGGCACTCAAATGGAGCGGAATCAGCTTCGAGGGTTCTGCTTTTGATGTGCAGCTGGCAGCATATTTGCTCGATCCTACAGAAGCAAGCCAGACATTAAGCGGCATTAATGAGAAGCAAGGCTTGTCGACACTGCCGCCGGATGAAGCTGTTTATGGCAAAGGCGCGAAATTCAGAGTGCCTGATGCCGATACGCTTTACCGCCATTTATCGCTGAAAGCGGAAGCGGTTCGGAAGCTCGTGCCTCTGTTAACCGAAGAGCTAAGCAATACGGGCATGAGCAAGCTTTATTTTGACATGGAGCATCCATTGTCCCGCATTCTTGCAGGGATGGAGTTTCAGGGCATTAAAGTAAAGTCGGAGGAGCTGGAGGCGCTTGGCCGTAATTTGGAGAGTAAGCTGACAACAATCATTAGCAGCGTGTACAAGCTTGCTGGTACGGAATTTAATATCGGATCGCCAAAGCAGCTGGGTGAGATTTTATTCGAGAAGCTTGGCCTGCCTGCTAAGAAAAAGACGAAAACAGGTTATTCGACGGATGCTGAGGTACTGGAGGAGCTTGCTCCTTATCACGAGATTATTCCGCTTATCCTGCATTATCGTCAGCTCTCGAAGCTGCAATCTACTTATGTAGAGGGCTTGCTTAAAGAGGTGCGCAAGGAAACAGGCAAAATACACACGTATTATCGCCAGACCATTGCAGCTACCGGTCGTCTAAGCAGTCAGTTCCCTAACCTGCAGAACATTCCGATTCGTCTTGAGGAAGGACGCCAAATTAGGAAAGCCTTTGTACCGTCCGAGCCGGGCTGGTCCATCGTAGCAGCTGACTATTCACAAATTGAGCTTCGTGTGCTCGCACATATTGCTGATGATGAGAATATGAAGGAAGCGTTCATTAAGGACATGGATATTCACACCAAAACAGCGATGGATGTATTCGGCGTAACTGCCGAGGAGGTTGATTCCAACATGCGTCGTTCGGCAAAAGCGGTCAACTTCGGCATCGTGTATGGCATCAGCGATTTTGGCTTATCGCAAAACCTTGGCATTTCCCGTAATGAAGCTGGAAAGTTTATTGCGGATTACAAGGAGGTTTTCAAAGGCGTTCGCCAATATATGCACGATATCGTTCAGCAAGCGAAGCGCGACGGGTATGTGGCCACACTGCTTGAGCGCAGGCGTTATCTGAATGACATCAATGCTTCTAATTTCAATTTGCGATCCTTTGCTGAACGTACAGCGATGAATACACCGATTCAAGGTACTGCGGCAGATATTATTAAGCTGGCCATGGTCCATATGGACGCTGCGCTGCGCGAACGCAAGCTGAAGAGCCGCATGCTGCTGCAGGTGCACGATGAGCTCGTGTTCGAAGTGCCGCAAGAGGAGCTGGAGCTGATGAAGACGCTTGTACCTGAAGTGATGGCTGGAGCGCTCAAACTTGATGTTCCTTTGAAGGCCGATATGAGTTTCGGTGACAATTGGTATGAAGCAAAGTAACCCACTGGCGGGCAGTTTCGGGTATAATGGTTGTTGAGGTGAGGAGAAATGCCTGAATTGCCAGAGGTAGAAACAGTTAGAAGAACATTAATTGAACTTGTAGCGGGAAAACGTATCCAATCAGTAACCGTTAGACTCCCGCGTATTATACAGCGTCCAGCAGAACCTGAACAGTTCGCGGATGCGCTTGTCGGACATACGATCCAGACGGTTGAGCGACGCGGCAAGTTTTTGCGGATCATCTTGGACGGGCTCGTACTTGTATCGCATTTGCGAATGGAAGGCCGATATGGGGTTTTCCCATCGGAAGAGCCGATTGAGCTGCATACTCATGTTATCTTTCATTTCGAAGATGGCACGGATTTGCGTTATAAGGACGTTCGCCAGTTCGGTACGATGCATTTATTCCAAGAAGGGCAGGAGCTTGAGCTTCCGCCGCTTAACAAGCTTGGTATAGAGCCGCTTGAGCCAGCCTTTACGCTAGAAGCGCTTCGCGGGAAACTCGAGAAACGCGCGACTAAGATTAAGCCGCTATTGCTTAATCAAGAGCATATTGTCGGTTTGGGCAACATCTATGTAGACGAAGCTTTATTTCAAGCACGTATACATCCGGAGCGAACACCTAGCACATTGAAGCCGGCCGAATGGAAGCGACTTTATGAAGCGATACGTTCGACACTGGGAAATGCGGTTGAAGCAGGCGGTTCGTCTATTAAATCGTACGTTAATGGACAAGGCGAGATGGGAATGTTTCAGCATCAGCTGCTTGTATACGGCAAGAAGGATGAGCCTTGTCCAACCTGTTCAAGACCGATTCATAAATTTGTTGTTGGCGGCCGAGGTACCCATATTTGCAATAAATGCCAGACACTGCACGCATCAGGAAAATAATACGAACTGCAGCAAATGTTAACCAGCATGCACAGTCAAATACTCCCCGCATATGATAAGTGTGTTACGAACAATAGGCGGATGTCTACTTACAGCTTCTTGTAAGCCGGATCGCCGCTGTGCGGGGAGGGACTAAAACATTGTTCGCGCATGTAGTTTCACTATTAGTTCTTGCTGTTGCTGTTAGCGTAGACGGTTTTGGTGTTGGCGTTACTTACGGTTTGCGGAGGATCCGCATACCGATCGTGTCAATACTGATTATTGCTTGCTGCTCTGGTATTATTATTTATTTGTCCATGCAGGTTGGCGGATTGATAACCACGTTCCTGTCTGAATTCGTTGCGCGTCTCATTGGCGCATGTGTCCTCATGCTGATTGGTGTCTGGGCGCTATTGCAGCTTAGACGAAACAAACAGCAGCAGGATGATGTGAGGCATGAGCACGTAGAAACCGCAGTACAAGAAAGTGCTGCTTCGGCAGAAGCTGGCGCAAAAACACATGCCGGAGAGATCGCGAGTGCTGCGCTTGTCGTTATGGTAGAGCTGAAGCGTCTAGGGCTCGTTATTCAGATTTTGCGCACGCCACAGTCGGCTGACGTCGATAAATCAGGCACCATCTCTGCATCGGAGGCCGTCATGCTTGGCTTTGCATTATCACTTGATGCATTTGGAGCTGGACTTGGGGCTGCGTTGATCGGATTGCCTTCCTTACTTACGGCTTTAACGATAGCGGCGGCAAGTGCGCTTTTTCTTGTTGGCGGTATCCGTTTTGGCTTTCGTTTCTCCGCTTGGAAAGGCATGCAGACATTAGCTATGCTGCCAGGCATATTATTAATCATAATCGGAATCATGAAGCTGTTATAATTTGAGGTGAAAAGGATGATAATCGGATTAACCGGCGGTATTGCCAGCGGCAAAAGCACAATCGCAAACATGCTCGTCGAACGCGGTGCGCTGCTGGTCGATGCCGATCAAGTCGCAAGGGAGGTTGTACTTCCCGGGGAACCAGCATTAGAGGCAATCGCCTCTACGTTTGGACAAGCTGTCCTTGAAACAGACGGTTCTCTTAACCGCAAAGCTCTCGGCGAAATTGTGTTTCGCGATAAACAATCACTAGCAAAGCTTGAATCCATAACCCATCCAGCTATACGGGCGCGGATGCAGCAAACCATACATACTTACGCAGAGCAGTATCCAGAACGATTAGTAGTAGTTGACGTGCCGCTGCTATACGAGACGAAGCAGGAGCATCTGTACGAGGGCATATTGGTCGTATATGTACCCGCGGAGCTTCAAAAAAAGCGCTTAATGGAACGAAACCAATTGCCTGAGGAAGAAGCAAGCCGGCGCATCGCATTGCAAATGGATATTGAGCAAAAGAGACTGAAAGCGGATTGGGTCATCGATAACAGCGGATCGCTGGAGGAGACGCAGCATCAGCTGGATGAATTTTGGAAAAGTAAGTGTATGCCATGAGGGTATTCCAAAAGAAAAGGGTGCTGCTCGTCCTGCTGCTTGGTTTATTGACGATTTTATTTCTCAAATCAGATTGGCTTGCGGAGTGGATGTATCCGGTTCATTACAAAGAAGACATTCGTGCAAGTGCTTCTAACTATGGCGTTGAGTCGCATTTAGTGGCCGCGATTATTCGCAGTGAAAGCAATTTTCAGACAGGCAAGGAATCGAAGAAGGGTGCACTGGGCTTAATGCAAATTATGCCTGATACGGCTGCATGGGTCGTTCAAAAAGCAGGATTTCAAGCCGTAACGGATGACATGCTAATGAATCGTGCAGACGTTAGCATTGAGGTTGGTGCGTGGTATTTAAGATCTCTTAATCAACAATTTGATCAAAATAAGATAGCTGCAATTGCTGCATACAACGCGGGTCCAGGAAATGTTCGCAAGTGGCTTGATTCGGGGACTTGGGATGGAACAATCGAATCGGTTAAAGAAATTCCGTTTGGAGAAACTAGACACTATGTGCAGCGAGTCATTTACTATTATAATAAGTATAAGGACTTATATCCTAGTCTTTAATGGATGATCCTTAACGATAACGAAAATAAATGAAGCCTTGGAGGCTCGTCTCTTCATGGACGAGCCCTGCCAAAGCTTCGGTTATTCATACAACTTTTAATGAATCATTATTTGTATTGACCAGCAAGGGATTGCTCGGCAATTTGCACTAGGCGACGGGTAATGTATCCCCCGATGGAGCCTGCGTCTTTTGTAGCCATGTTGCCGTAGTATCCGTCTTGCGGAATTGCGATGCCTAGCTCTTGAGCAACTTCATATTTCATTTGGTCAAGGGCAGCTGTCGCTTGTGGCACTACCAATTGGTTACTGCTGCGGGATGCGCTCATGTATGTTCACCTCCTTGCGGTTGGTAAAAGTATTATGTGCAAAAATCTGAACTTCATTACAGGAATTACATGGAAATTAAAATTTTTTTTCGAAGAGTCCATTTTTGAGGCTCAAGCGACTAAGAAAGGAGGCAATACGCATCATGAAATGCCCATACTGCGACTATGCCGGAACGAAAGTATTAGATTCAAGGCCCGCCAACGAAAACAAATCCATTCGCCGCCGCCGTGAATGCGAAAAGTGCAGCCGCCGCTTCACGACATTCGAAATGATTGAAGAGACGCCTCTGATCGTCATCAAAAAAGATGGCAGCCGTGAAGAGTTCAGCCGTGACAAAATATTGCGGGGTCTTATCCGCGCCTGCGAGAAGCGTCCGGTTCCAGTGGAGCGCCTAGAGGTAATCGTATCCGAGGTTGAGAAGGAGCTGCGCACAACGGCACATGCCGAGGTTGATAGCAGCGATATTGGTGGAATCGTTATGAACGAGCTTTATCCTGTAGATGAGGTAGCTTATGTCAGGTTCGCATCTGTTTATCGCCAATTCAAGGACATCGATATGTTCATGAAGGAGCTCAATAATTTGCTGTCCAAACACCCGCTCAATGGTATGATAGATAAAGATTGACAGTTTTGACGACCCTATGCTAAGATCAATCTTGTCGTCATTTGGGGCCTTAGCTCAGCTGGGAGAGCGCATCGCTGGCAGCGATGAGGTCAGGGGTTCGATCCCCCTAGGCTCCACCATAATAAACCATTCAAACCACTTCTGTTGAAGTGGTTTTTTTATTATTTGGTGGAGCCTAGCAAGGGGCAGATCGCGCGCACGAAGCGTCAGTGTAGGAGCACGGCATCGAAATTTACCGCTGAGCAGTGCATCATTGAAAAAGCTTCTGTGAAAGTTTAATCAAAATTTCGATACCCCGAGGTTCAGTCCGCGCGGACGTAATGAAGTGAGTGGGCATCGAAGGAAAGTAGTAAGAAAAGCCAATAAAAAAGCAGTACCACCACTATAAAAGTGTTGATACTGCCATATTCAGTGGTAATTGTTTTACTAGTTAGAATTTACTTGCTACTTTAAGAGCTTTTTCAAGACCATCCGCAATGATCTCTTCTGCTTTTTCTGGGAATTGATTGTGGCCTTCTATCACAATTGTCTCTGTATCATTTACTCCGAAGA
>NZ_JBFRGC010000040.1:0-64168 GCF_052115145.1 Paenibacillus sp. 2TAB26 | reverse complement strand
CTTAAAATAATTCTTGGTGGTAGGGAAAATATAAATGAAATTAAGGAAAATTATATTGAAACCCTTGAAATAATAAGAGTTAGAGGATTAAATGATTTAGACAGTTTGAATCGATTTATGGGACTTCGCAATTTGTTAATAGAAGATCAGATTCAAATTTTCAAAATTAACTTGCAAAATAATCTTAATAAACTAATGGATTTGAAATTATTAAACTGCAAACAATTAAATAGCTTAACTGGACTTGAGAATTTAAGGTCAATAAACCAAATAAGAATTTATAAAACCGATATTGATTTCAATTCTCTGATCAATGAACCACTTCCTAAAACATTAAAGATTTTTGGTTTCTATACAACCAAAACTAAGATAGATAAAGAGATAGAAAAAACTCTTATAAATTCGGGATACAGACTCACATCTTTTGAATGAGGACTCGATGAAGGCGCTGACTT
Source organism: Paenibacillus sp. 2TAB26 (assembly GCF_052115145.1). Lineage (NCBI taxonomy): Bacteria > Bacillati > Bacillota > Bacilli > Caryophanales > Paenibacillaceae > Paenibacillus > Paenibacillus sp. 2TAB26. The sequence continues at coordinate 63,713 of NZ_JBFRGC010000040.1, read as the reverse complement.
CCTATAACACCATCTTCATGCTTCGGGAGGGGCATTACGAGGAATATTAACTTTTTTCATTACGCTAACGGGCAGGATAATTGAAAGAACAAATTGAAAGAATATAGTTAACGGAGGGGATAAGGAATGAATATTTATACGGTATCGGTTTTTAAAAGTGTTAAATCAGAAGTTATATTTATGTTCCCGATGGGATTCAATAAGGATGGTATAAGAATTGGATTAAATAAGTTCTCCATATTTAATCCTCCCTTTCACAGTGAGGAGATTGGCGCCGCATTGAAAAAATGTTTTTCTATAACTATAAATAAAAAATACAGTCCTGCCGATTACGGTTCTGTGTTTGATTCAGCGACAGGCATAAAGAGCTACAACAGGTTTGTTAAGGAGTACACCATGCTATCCATACAGTCCAACCCAGAAGTAGGCTATATTATAAGACCTCAGCAACGATCTAAAGATAACTCCTATGTACCATTAGAGGATACATCATATGCCTCAAGTTTTAATAAAGAAGTTTCGGAAATTGAGCTTGGAAAAGCGGTCGATAAGGCATTTAATTACGCTAAATGAGGATAAACCTACCTGGTGCGTTTGAGCTAACGGGAAACGATAGTTGAATAACTCATATGGATGAGCAGGCGCTGAGGTTGCCTGCTCTTTTAGTAAACTAACTGGCAGTTATGCGCAAAAAATAAAATTCGTCTTCGTAATTAGAAGGAAGTCTGCTGAGTACAGCGACTCTTATGACGTTATCCAGGAGGAATGGCACATATTTCAAAAAATTAGAAACCTATTCAAGACTCGACGACTTAAACATGAATTAGAATTACTCAAACCAATACATGTCATTTTGCATGAAAATAAAGAAGTCTTTGAAGATCATTGGCAAGCAAGAAAAGAAGCGTATGAATCGCTACCGGAAGAAGATATTCAAAGTATTTTAGTCTATACTCATAAGAAACTAAATGAATTATCAAATTATTTGAATACCATTAAGTTCAATAAACGGTCAAAGGATATTTTATTCTTCTTTACGGACTATGTAGATCATTTATTGAAATATCACAAAAATAAATTTGATATGAGGTATCACCTACAATACATGTATTGTTATAGTGAATTATTGCTAGGATCGCAAAGGTATATAACGATTAAAAATAATTTAAGAGAAATTGAAAGGGGTTCGAGGAAGACGATTCATTAAGCTAACGGGTAACGATAGTTGAACAAACATGGAGTAGTTTGCTGCGGCAGCTGCTCCATTTCTTTGTTAAACTAACGGGCAGGTTAGCGTGGCGATGGGTTACATGAGTTTTATAAAAGTGGTATAATATTCCATATAAACCGAATTGAGAGGGGATTTGGAATGAGCACAAACAACATCCATGAAACCCAGCCCGAAAAGGAACATTCGTACAGTAACGATAATTATGTCGATGAGAACCTTCGCTCTATTCAAAGTGTTGAGGGTGGAGGACCAATGAAAAAAATAGATCTAAATTCAATGCCGCGTCCTCTAAAGATCTTTGGCTACTTTGTATTTTTAATTTTAGTGTTAATGGGTGCGGTAGCAGTCTTGATTAGTTTTATTCGTTAAATTTAACAACATCACCACGCTGCTCAACTAACGGGGAACTATAGCTTAACATTTACTATGACGAGGCTGCCGGTATGAATCGGCAGCCTCGTTGAGCTAACGGGCAGTTTACATCAATCCGCAAGTTTTATTTAGAACAATTTGATAAATGATCGGAAGTGACTAATGAACATTCGTCTGTTGAATGACTCTGATGCCCAAATGTATAGAGAAGTAAGGTTGCGTGCATTGAAAAATGACCCCGATGCATTTGGATCAACGTATGAGCAAGAAGAAACTAAACCACTGGGGCACATTATAGAAAGGATACACCATACAAAAGATAAATTTACATTGGGATGTTTTGACGACAGTAACATATTAGTTGGCATTGTCAATTTTTCACGTGAAAACAGGCTTAAGACGGCACATAAAGGAAACATTTACGGTATGTACGTAGAGCCTCTATTTCGAGGACGGGGGGTAGGTAAAGCCATTCTATTAGCCTTGATTGAAAGAGCAACAAAAGAATGTGAAGGGTTGGAACAGATTCATTTGACGGTTGTGTCTAATAACAAATCAGCAAAACGCTTATATGTCTCGATGGGGTTTGAAGTTTACGGTATAGAACCACATGCATTAAAGTTTGATGAACAGTATTTCGATGAAGACTTAATGATTTTAAGATTGCGATTTTTAAACTAAAGGGTAAGATAGCTCAATGAACCGCCTTTTCAGCAATGTGATTTCTTATGGTTAAATATCAACATTAGAATTAAACATAGCCTTATTATTAAGCTAACGGGCAGTTTAGTGTGGTGGTTACTTGGTTAGGTAATTAAGAGTTATCGGTGACCTCATAATACGAACGGGCAGGATAGTTTATATCCCCTAGCGAATTTCTCATTTAGTGAGATATGTCAAGAGCAAAATAGAGAAGGTTGAGGTAAAAACTATTATCATGCAAGATCCATCAGTTAATGAACTTATGAGTTATTACGTAGACTCTCTAGAAGATTGCGGTTTGCTAACTGCAGATGAGTCTGAAATCGAAAGTAGAATTTTTGAAGAGTTTAATATTGGAGCAATAACTTTTTTACATAATATTAACCTGATGAAACTTAAAGAAGCAGGCTTAATTAATGATCAGATTATGAATCAAAGTGCCGAGTTACGAAAGAAATTCCTAAGTCTACAAAATAGCGATAAGTGGGATGCCAAGTCTGTAAAAAGTGAGTCCGAATGGCGGGAAGTTTTATTGCTTGCTGATGAAATTAAAGAATTGCTTGGTTCTGAAAAATAAGGCGTTAGGCTAACGGGTAACGATAGCGCAATTAAATGCAAGGGAGCCTGTCAATGACCGATTGCTTATTCCGACGAATACGGAGGGAATACATTGTCTTTAGAAATGGGAATTACTGGTTTATGGTCCATAGATGACTTATATGCTCCGGGCGCTATGGAGGATGTTATTGTTACTTTCCTCCCCAATGGTGAAGGTTGGTTGTACTTTGCTCATCCATGCCAAAATATTGTGGAAAAGTTCAAATGGGAAATCGATGAGTGCGATTTACTTCACATTAAAGGAACGACGACAACAATGTTCTATGATGTAGACGAAGGTGACGAGTTAGCGATGGATAGCTTTTTTGATGAAAGATCCGATTTGGAAATCCTCGATGTAAAGGTATGTATTAAGAAAGAGCATACTCCACGCGGGGAAAATGAGGTGATTACATTTTCAAAACCATTGTGGTTTACAGATAACAAATTTGCATTAGTACATAGAGAATTCACTCGTATTAAACCTCCTTCATTTAGTTATAGTTGGCGCTCAACTAACGGGTAACGATAGTTTAACAATCATGGAGCAGTTTGCAGCGGCAGTTGCTCCTTTTTTAAAATTCATTGTGAGGTACTAAAAGTGGATGTGGTAAAAGGAAGAACGTGGAGACTTGAACAGTTGCTTAACCAACAGAAGAAGAGAGAAGTTGTTGAATTTGGAGTATTGTTTGACGTATGTACCGAGGCACTAGGGGCGGGTACAGCTATTATATCAGAAGATAAGAGCAAAGAGATATATCATTTCATTGAGAAAACTTATCCATTCACTTCTTGGGCTCGGATAGATTGGGAACAAATTCGTTTTTTCTCCTATCAGGTTTGTTATAGAATTTCATCATGAAGGAGAAGTAATACTCGGTTTCGAGAACCAGACACTATCCTAAGCTAAAGGGCAGTATACTGCGATTAGAGGTTAGGTATTTGATGGTTGAGAAAATCGTAATGGAGGTGTGATGTGAAAAAATATACATGCCCATGTTGCGGTTACAAAACGATAGAGAGTGACGGAGATTATGAAATCTGTCCAGTATGTTTTTGGGAAGATGACCCTTTTCAAAAAATGAACGAATATGATTTTGGAGCCAATAAGATACCATTGGTAGAGGCACAAAAGAATTATCTGAGGTATGGTGCTTGTGAGAAAACAGCGACTCAATATGTTAGAAGGCTAACAGAGCAAGACAAAAGAAACCCTGATTGGGCGCCTGTTAATGATAGTATGTACGAGTTTAAGCTTGCTTGTCGTAAGTTTATTGAAGGTACGTACAGTATCGCTGAATTGCAACATAATTTTTCCTGGATAACAGTGCCTGAAGATATCGCAGGAGAGTTGAAACAAGTAGATAACAACTTAGATATGATTAGATATTGTACTTTGGATTACAAGCAGCGAGATGAAGCGTTGGATGTGCTCAATGAATTTCTAAAAAAAATGAATATTACCGATATAAACCATTAAAGTCCAAGCTATTAGAATGTTAAGAGGGTGGGGTAAGCTTGAAATATAATGAACTTTCAGAAATATTTGTTAATGATTTCCCAAAATTCAGGCTTAACCTAATTGAACATGAGGCATTATATGAGGAAGTTCTTAACCATGTGTTTTTTGGTAGTTTAAATGATTTTTTGATCGAATTACTAAGAAAAAATATTGAAACCGAGTTAATAATACGATTGTTTGAATTTTATGAGAGGATGGAATTAAAGGGAGATACTTTAGTTAAAGAAGTTTTGTCTTGCACTATTCTAGAGAGGCTTGGGGATGAAAAAGAAATACTAGAAATTGCTTATAGTTATATGGGTAAAGAAACAAGAAAAGCATCGGATAATACTGAAAGAGAATGGGGGAGATTATGAGAATTTCATTAACAATAGTTTTACGAGATGTCAGAATATTTTTAGCCGATTTACTTACCGCTGGGGGTTGAGGACGTATTTCAGCTCCCTCGAAATGATGATGGGCAGTCGGAAATAAGGGTGAATACTCATCACCAATATTGTTCCATATGTCCACGTCTCCACTTTACCCTAGCGATTCTCGCTCCCATGTCGGGGCTGGTCATAGCCCTTTCATTCCTTCGTCACATCTAAACTAAGGACGAAGATCCTTACGGGCAGCAATATCCGACCTCCACCTCATGGACAGGTTGAATGAAGGAATGTGGGAGCATAGACTCTGTGAGATATGGGAGGGTTGACCTCCATGAGACGATGTGGAGATCTAAAGGTGCGACCATAAATCTTCCAAAAGTCCATTTTTTTAATCGAGTGGTCTGGGTGGAGAGGCTTTTTGCACATTTTTCACTCCATATTTTACACCATCTACAATCTTGTTCCATTCAATGGATGTCTTATACGAAAGGAAAACGTTCAAAATTTTAGAAAACATGAGCATTTAAGAGAAAAGTGATTCTCCATAGAGGGAGTTTAGTTTAATAAGGCTTGTAAGAAACGTGTACCTTGAAGGGATTATTTATTTACAACTAGAATGTTACAAATACACTAAATTCTAAGGAAGTGGTTAGATGAGTTATGATCTTCATATTACTAAGGCAGAGCATTGGATATATAGCGAAAAAAATCCTATAACAGATAAAGACCTAGAGAAGGTTTCTGATCTCTTAGACACATATAAGGGAGTACCTTTTCTATATCAAGGTGGTAGGTTTATATTAAGTGGTGCTGACGAAAGGGTAATCGGATTATGATAGAAATTGCAAATAGAATAGATGCTCGGGTTCAAGGAGGTGAGGGAGAATACTACAACAACGACGAAAATAAATATCCGCAACCTCCCGAATACCTAAAGCAGGATTTAAATGAACATGAAGTCGATATTCCTGATGAGAAAAAACGATTTGTTGAATCTCTTGGTGTCTGTGATGAGATTCAACATCCTAAATATGGTACAGGTAAAATTATAGAAATAATAGGTGAAGGAATGGATACAGAGTTTGTAGTAAAGTTTATTGATAGAGAAAAGACAAGACGATTACTAGCTTATTACGCACCAATAAACTTCTAAATAACCTTATTTCATTAAGCTAACAGGTAACGTTAGTTTAATGACAACAGTGGCAGTCTAAGACTTTATTTATCAAGACTTGGTCTGCCGCTGCTTTATATTAATGGATCTAATACTTTATTCTCACCGAAAAATTTTTCTAGCATTTACAAACCATAAGCAGGTTTCCGTCGGGGTCTTTAAAGCTGAAAAAGTGACCATGTTCAATTTCGCTTACAAGCTCTACATTCTTATCACGCATGAACTGAAAAGCAGCATGGATGTCATCCGTATTAAAATGAAAAATAGGTGTTCTTGCATAAGTATCTTCTGTATAGATTTTACTGTCTAAAACAAGGTTTTGGCCGTTGTTATCTAAAGGAATACAGCATAAATGACCTGCAATGATATCATAGATAGGCTCTAATTCAAGAATGGAGCAATACCACTCACGAGCCTTTTCAATATCGCTAACCGTAACAAAGATTGCTCCTACTCTATTCATAATAATACCCATCGTTAAACACTCTCCTTTAATTTTACATTTATTCTATCATGCATTGAGGGCTAGCTCACATCATTTCTTCCATTATTATCAAAAAAAGAGGTTATTCCAATTGCTCGGAATAACCTCTTTAACTTATTGATCGCGAAGCAGCTTCTTATCAAGAATAAATGTGCCAAACGGAAGGAAAGCTGCGATAAATGCTGCTGCTGCCTTGAGAATCGACCAGCGGTGTTTAATCCATACATGGAAGACAGCAAGGATATAAAGAACGAATAAGAGGCCATGAAGTCCGCCTACAATAGTCACGGGTTCTGGAATATCAGCCCAGTATTTGAGGGGCATTGCTATTAAAAGCAGTAATAGAAAAGATAACCCTTCGATGAAACCAACGACCCGCAGACGACCCATTGCGGTTTTAAGCATTAAAAAACCTCCAATTAATAAGATTACGAGCGAGGCTCTAGTCCTGCCCACAATAGTTCTACGATTTCGAACGCGGCTTGTTCCACTGTTTTTTCATTATTAATGATTTCTTTACGATTTCGAACAGTTAACATGGCCGTAAAGATATGAGCAAGCAGCATCGAATCACCCCGTTTGATTTCGCCCTCGTCCATTGCCTTCTGAAATACACTCCCAATTAATTCGTGTATCGCTTGCTCGCTCGTACGAATGCTCGTAATTTGCTCCTCAGTCAAACCGCTGGAAGCTTCTCGCATCATCGTTTCAAACTCAACATGAGCATTGTTCATATGGCGTTCAGCAACAACAAGCATTCTTTCCTTCAGCGACCCAGTGCTGCTAACAATTTTTGAAGTTTGATCATAAGCCATCTTTAGAACAAATTGAAGACATTCCGTGAACAAAACGCTTTTATTATTAAAATAATAATAAACGCTTGCTTTAGTAACCCCGCATGCTTGGGCTACACTTTCTAATGAAACTTTTTCGAAACCTTGCTCCATAAATAAAAAGGCTGCTGTGCGCAAAATTTGCTGCATCGTCTGAATTGAACCTGTGCCTTTGGGCCGGCCTGGTTTGCGTTTTATTTGGTCCTCGCTCATCGACATGCCCTCCATTCATCAAATTGTAATAAATATGAATTGATTAATTAACCTTTCGGTATATATAATTAAATTATCGCTTGAGTTAATTTTAAACGATATTAGTCGTAATGTGAAATGGAGGATTTGTCAAATGATCGAAAGATTAGCAGGAATGGTCGCTGGACGACGTACAAGGTGGATAACATTAGTTGCGTGGATTGTATTAGCCGGGCTGCTAACTGTATTTCTGCCAGCTGTGGGCGACAAAGAAGTAAGCAATGCTCCAAACCTAGAGGCTGACAGCCCGTCTGTTGTCGCTGATGAGTTAATAAAAGATAAGTTTCCAAGCTCCTCTGGCATTCCAGCATTGGTGGTCTGGCATCGAGAAGGTGGCTTAACAGAAGCGGATTATGCGCTTATTCAAAAAACGACGCAGAAGATTGTTGAAAATCCGTTGAAAGAGCAAGGCGAGGTTATACCTCTTCATCAAATGCCTTTACCTGCTTTGCAAAAATTTGCTTCTGAAGACGGAACGACACTCGTTCAGCCGATTCAGTTCGGTGAAGCAACAGAAACTGAAGTTTTGAAGGAAAATATTGAGTCCATTAAAGCTATCATCGGAGAAGCATCAGGTAAAGAACCTTTTTCCGTACCCATCGATGATGATGCTGAATTAAGCGTGCGTGTCAGCGGTCCTGTTGGGATTTCGGTTGATGCAACCGATTTGTTCAAAGGAGCGGATGTATCACTGATGATCGCAACAGTACTTATCGTACTAGTCTTGCTGCTCCTCATCTACCGCTCACCGATTCTTGCTATCATTCCATTAATTGGTGTTGGATTTGCTTATGCTGTTACAGGACCATTGCTTGGCTTTATGGCAGGTGAAGGTTGGATAACGGTGGATGGTCAAGCTATATCCATTATGACTGTGCTCTTATTCGGAGCGGGTACTGATTATTGTTTATTTTTCATCTCGCATTTCCGTCAAGAGCTTACTCGTGAAAGTGACAAAATGAAAGCACTAAAACGATCGTTCAAGGACGCCTCAGGTGCTATTGCAATGAGCGGCTTTACGGTAGTTCTTTCTTTGCTAGCTTTGCTTGCGGCTAAGTACGGTGCTTATGATCGCTTCGCAATTCCATTCAGTTTATCGATCCTTATTATGGGAATCGCAAGTTTGACGCTGGTTCCGGCATTGCTTTCGTTTATTGGAAGAGCTTCCTTTTACCCGTTTATCCCGCGTACAGATGCGATGGGGCATGCACATGCGGACAAAAAAGGAAAAGTGTACCGCAAGCCGAATTCGGAGAAAAAGCTCGGCTCCAAAATTGGAAATCTCGTAATAACGAAGCCGTGGATGGTCGTTATCACCTCGGTATTGATACTAGGAATTTTCGCAAGCTTCTCCAGTCAAATTAAATTTACTTATGATTTACTGTCTTCTTTTCCAAAGGATATGCCTTCAAGAGAAGGGTTTGAAGTGATTTCGAAGTCATTTACGCCAGGAGATTTAGCGCCGATTACAGTGGTTGCTGCGACGGATGGTGCAGTACCTGAATTAGCAGAAAAGCTTGCTGCTGTACCGCTTGTTGATCATGTTCAGGAGCCGCAGCCGAGCGTTAAAGACCCTAATTTACTATCGTATACGGTCATCTTGAATACGAATCCATATTCCCAGGAAGCAATGGAGACGATTCCGTTACTCCGTTCGGCAGCAGAAGCTGCGCTTACGAATGGCAGCATTGCTGAGGCTGATCAAAAAGTATGGATCGCTGGCCAGACAGCTACGCAATATGATTCCAAGGTGCTGACGGATCATGATAATAATGTCATTATTCCTTTAGTTATCGGACTCATCATGATTCTGCTGTTTGCTTATTTAAGATCCATTACTGCAACATTATACTTAATCGGCACTGTATTGCTGTCGTATGCAGCTGCACTAGGCTTAGGCTGGGTGATCCTGCATTACATCATGGGCGTTGATGCCATTCAAGGTGCAATTCCGCTTTATGCATTCGTTTTCCTCATTGCGCTTGGCGAAGATTACAATATATTTATGATCTCAAGCATTTGGAAAAAGAGCAAAACGCTGCCGCTGAAGCAAGCCATCAAAGAAGGGGTAAGCGAAACGGGCGGCGTTATCACTTCAGCAGGACTTATTCTTGCAGCTACGTTTGCCGTGCTTGCGACGCTTCCTATCCAAGTGCTTGTCCAGTTTGGCCTCATAACAGCGATTGGGGTGTTAATGGATACCTTTATCGTTCGTCCATTCCTCGTACCAGCTATTACGACTTTACTAGGCAAGAGAGCGTTCTGGCCAGTAAAAGTATCACTAATAGAGGAATCCAAGCAAAAGGCAAMAGGATAACAACTAAAAAAGCTGTTTCGATCGTAGCTTCCACTACGGGAGAAACAGCTTTTTCATTGCTAAAATGAAACATTTTCCCAAAAGAAACCGTCTTAACCTAAAGGCATAAATACCTGCTATAGAGAAAAGGTTGGGGGAGTAGATATGATCAATAAAAAACAGAGACTTTCAGTTGGATTCATTTTCATATTTTTTATTAGCAGCTTATTGATTATGCCATTGAATGTCCAAGCCTGTTCTTGCGTACAACCAGGTACGGTGGAGGAGAGCAAAATCAAAAGTGACGCAGTGTTTGAAGGAACGGCAACGTCTGTTAAAACATCCTCACAATCCTTGTTTCGTTCCTCTGAGAGAGCGGTCAAAGCCAGCTTCCAAGTCAATGAAGTGTGGAAAGGACATGTTGCTCCAACGCTTGAAGTGAAAACGGCTGAAAGCGAAGACAGCTGCGGCTATACGTTTAAAAAAGGAGAACGTTATTTGGTTTATGCAAAAACAACTGGAAAATCGCTACAAGCACTCTGCAGCGCAACATTATTGCATAGTGAAGCAAATGAACATATCAAGCTGCTTGGTATTGGTTCATTGCCTCCGCAGCCGGAGATCCCCTTGCATAAAACGGAAAGCTCATTAACACAAGGCTGGTACATAGGGCTTGGCGGTGTTGCTGTAGTATCACTCATCTCCGTATTTTATCGTCAACGAAAGCGATCTAAATCAAGAACATAGCAACGATCGTTGTCACACAAAGACCGATGAGCACCGGTTTTAAATTGCGACGCGCAAGTTCAAACGGATCTACCCCGCAAATGGCTGCAGCAGGGATAAGCGCCCAAGGAATGATTGTACCGCCGCCTACCCAGATTGCAGCAACTTGACCAAGAGCCGTCAAAGTGGCAATCCCGGAGCCTATGGCGTGGCCAAAGAGCTGCGCGATCGAGCCTGCAAGCGAGATACCAGAGAAGCCTGAGCCATCAAGGCCTGTCACTGCTCCGACTACTGTTAACGTAATCGAGCCAACAACTCCATTAACGGGCACGACATGAGCAAGGGCAATGCCGAGGTCATTAACTATTCCGTGCGACGCTTCAGGAAGCTTGTCGCCGAACATGGCCAGAAATCCAGAGTCGCCCAAGTAAAAGAAAGCCGCAATCGGTATAACCGGTCCAAATACTTTGAAGCCGAATAGGAAGCCTTCAATTAAATAACTAGTCGTTTTCTCGAACCCTTTGCCACGGTGTGTCAGCATTGTAATGAACAGCATAATGAGTATGGCTGTTCCGCCAATCAGCGCAGTGGCATCACCGCCTTGAAGCTTAAGCACGAACATGGCTGCCACATCAAGTGCGAATAACAAAGGAATAAGTGCTGCGAGCCAGCGCTTTGTACTCAGTGACAGCGCATTCCGGTCGGCATCGAAGCTGGGGTCGTTTGATGGATCTGGCCCTGCGGCTGAAAGGACAAGTCCATCACGCCATGTACCAAGTTTCTGATCACGTCGCATTATCCAGTAGGCAGCGACGGTTGTGACAACCCCCATGACAATGACTAACGGAATGCTGGCCTGCATGACGGAGCTGACAGGAATACCAGCAGCATCCGCAGTAAGCTTGGGTGCGCCTTGGATGATATAATCACCAGACAAGGCGATGCCATGTCCGAATAAATTCATCGCGACTGCTGCTCCGAGTGCAGGCAGCCCAACACGCAAAGCTACAGGGAGTAAGACGGCACCGATGAGTGCAACCGCTGGCGAAGGCCAGAAGAAAAATGAGGTTACCATCATAATTAAGCCGATTCCCCAGAAGGCGAGCGCGGGTGTTCTAAGAAAACGGGTAAACGGAGATATCATAATCTCGTTTATACCGGTTCGAATAAGGATACGACTCATGGCGACGATGATGGATATAATTAAAATCGTTCCCAGCAATTCTTTTATGGCAAAGATAAAGCTGTTAAAAATACCGCTTACAGAACCGCTTGCCGATGTGGTTGCTAGTATTCCAATTCCTAAGATTCCGGCAATACAAATAAGCGTTGTATCGCGTCGCATCAGCATAAATCCAATGATTGCGATAATAAAGGTCAAATAAACCCAGTGAATCGCCGATAAATGAATATCCATCTCGATCATCTCCTTGTGACATACACGAAACCAGCATGAGCTGTTAATCGTACAGTAATGTATGCATCAACTCGAATAGGCGTTCATCTCGGTAGTAGGATGATTATGACAAGGAGGTTGCTTATGATTAAACGGGGCGTTTCGATAATATTGCTCTCCATAATGCTAATGACATCTGGGTGTGGTATTATTGATCAAGTAGGTCAAACGGTAAATTTTGCAACAGAAACGACGGATTACTTATAAACGTTAACGGATTTCGGACAAGATATGAATACACTTGCAGAGCAAGCAGTGACGGATTTGGACAAAAGAACGGATTTAAAGGAGAAGCTTCTTGCTTTAAAGGAACAGGTTGTCCATTATGAGGGACTGCAGGTACCTGATTACGCAAAAGATATCCATCAATCGATTGCCGATTACAACGCGACGCTGCAGCAGGGTATCGATCAAGCTCTAACGAATATTGAGCAGGGTAGAGCCGCTTTTGAATCGACGGGTATTCCAGATACGATCAACAAAATTAACGAGCTGTTAAATCAAATCAATCAGCTCGCACCGTAATGAACGATGAGAAAGGAAGAACAGAAGTGATTAACATCAATGTATTACAGGCCACTATGACGTATTCGAAAGAAGACGGTTACGTAGGCAATGTTCAATTCGGGGTAGAAGGGCATAAGAATGAGTATGAAATTGCACTGCACAGCAAGCGAGGCAAAGAGTGGGGTTATGGCTTGTTTTTCCTTCATGAATCAGGTAAGGAAGAAGAACTGCTGGCACTTGAGGATTTGTTAGAGGAAGATGACGAGCTGTTTGATTTCTTCATCGATACAGCCAAGGAAAAGCTAGTTAAGGAAGAAAAACAGGAATAAAAAATGATTAGAAAAGCTCATGTTAGCACACCGACAGGTGCACTTGCATGAGCTTTGTTTGTTAATGACCGCCTGATGAAGTTAAGCCCAAATGACGTATAATTAATTTGCTTTCCTCATTGAGCCCCGTAAATGAAACTTTCTTGTTCAGCTGCTCATATTTGTTTTTAACCTTCGCTATGGCGGTCACCGCGGATTGATCCCATACATGCGAGCCGCTAAAGTTAATAGTCACATGTGTTGGATCGTCTTTATAATTAAAAAGAGTCACAAAACGACTGGTTGTCMCAAAAAACAACTGTCCACTTACATGATACGTAAGATTCTTCGAGCGTTCACCTGCGATGGAAACACGGATTTTCGCCATTTTACCAACGAATACAAATGCACTTAGCACAACTCCAGCAAATACGCCTTTGGACAAGTCATGTGTGATAAGAACAATAACTACTGTAACGATCATGATTAACGCATCGGTACGTGGAACTTTATGAATATGAAATACTGATTTCCAATCAAACGTGCTAATAGACACCATAATCATGACGCCGACTAAAGCAGCCATCGGAATTTTATTGACGACATCACTTAATACCATAATAAGAAAGAGCAGGAACGAGCCAGCTACGAAGGTGGAAAGCCTAGTTCGGCCGCCTGATTTCACATTGATAACCGATTGACCAATTAATGCACAGCCTGCCATTCCGCCAAAGAAGCCTGTCACCATGTTTGCAATGCCTTGACCGCGTACCTCTTTGTTTTTGTTGCTTGTGGTATCTGTCATTTCATCAAGGACCGAAGCTGTTAAAAGCGACTCCAAAATTCCTACGATAGAGAGTGAGAAGGAATACGGCAATATGATCCACAACGTATGAAGCGAAAATAACGTATCCGGAATATGGAACAGCGGCAATGTACTTTCGATTAAACCTCTGTCGCCAACGGTTTTGAGATCCGCGCCAATGGCAACGGCTATAATGGAAACGATAATAATTGCAGCCAGCGGTGAAGGTATAACCTTTGTGAATTTAGGCAGTGTATAGATAATGACTAATGTTAATGCAACGAGAGCATACATGATCCAAGTAGCACCCACAAAATGAACAAGCTGGGTAGTGAAGATGAGGATGCCTAATGCATTGACAAAGCCGAGCATGACGGATTGCGGAATGAATTGAATAAGCTGCCCTAGCTTGAGCACGCCCATAATATACTGCAATACACCCGCCAAAATCGTAGCAGCGAACAAATACTCGATGCCATGATCTTTAACTAGAGAGACCATCAGTAACGCCATCGCTCCTGTCGCAGCGGAAATCATTCCGGGCCTGCCGCCAACAATGGAAATAATGACAGCGATGCAGAAGGAGGCGTACAATCCAACCATTGGCCCAACACCTACCATTAAAGAAAAAGAGATAGACTCCGGTATGAGCGCTAACGCAACTGTAATGCCCGCCAAAATATCACCGCGTACATTTGAAAACCAAGATTTTTTTAGTTGTTCAAGCAAAGCAAATAAACCTCCCAAATTGCAGTCATTTGTCTAATTTTACTGACACCAAGAACATAACAAGGATATTGATTGACTTTACTCTCGCAGAAAAGTCGGGGCCGTTGCACACTGTTCGTTATTATACAACAAATAAAGTGAAAACAACGCGGCTCGATATCTTGAGAAAGCGGTTACATCCAGTGAATTCGCCAGTTATCTTGCATTATCTAATTTTCAGGCATAAGGCTAGGAATAGAAAAGAACCACCGCGGCTTGCGATGGTTCTTAAATCTGTAACGGCTACATTGGCCGTTCGATATGATCCTTTTGTTGTTTGCTTTTATAATATTTATAAATGATAAAACCAACAACGATAACAATGATGGCATAAATGACCCATATTAAGTATTTGTAAATATGATCAGAGAGGTCTTGCACTTGATCTCCCACGAACGTACCAATAATAAAGTAGATGAGTGTCCATACAAATGCGGATGGGTAAGCGAAGATTGCGAATCTTTTGTAAGGCATGCGATTCATCCCCATAACATATGGCGTGACATGTCTTAAAAAAGGAAGGCAAAGGCTAAGGCTGATGGCGTAGCCGCCGTACTTTTCACTTAACTGTTCGGATTTAGCGACAAATTTACTTATGTTTTTCTTCTGGCTGAACCAGTTGGACAACTTGCTTCCTGCAAATCTACCGATGCTGTATCCAAAGGTCATCGCGGAGCAAATACCAAGACACGTCATAATAAAAGCGGGTATCGGCGATAATACACCGGATTCAGCTAATGCTCCGCCAGTCATCACGACTGCTTCATTAGGTATGGGCAAACCGATTAAACCAAGACATAAAACGAGGAATAAAGCGAAATAACCAAAATCATCTATTATGTTCAATAATAAATCATACATTGAGCAACATCCTAACCTACCAAAAAATAGAATTTTTATTATTCCACTTCAAACATGTTAACATATCCGAATCCGAAAGGATACCATACATACGATTGGTGAGAGGAAAGGATTCAAATTTAACCATTTCGTAACTAATTGCTTTTCAGGAACAGTTACAATAGGGAATAGGTTTTATGTGTATGAAGGGGCGACTATTCTCATGCTGGATTTCCAAAAAAAGGTGGATGCTTTACGGCGATATGAATCGCTATGTTTTACGGTATGCGTCACAATCTTAATAGAAGAACATGCTTCATATAAAACAGCTGAACAGGCTTTATGTCAGCTTTTTGGCGATCGTGAATTTTGGCGTACAGCTGAAGTTGATCGATCACAATATATATTGCGGGTTTGTACTAAATTATGCATGCAAAAGAAGGAGATTCGTTTATCGCGAACGTCTTGATTGAAATAAATACGTTGATATTTCATGCTTCCAGCGACCATAATAGAAAGGTCGTGTGAATATTTTTTTTATTTATCATGTTATTCACAGAAAGGATGAACAATGAACGCTAATCAGACTCGGAAAAAAGTAACCATTGCATTATTCGTAGCCACATTTCTTGCTGCCATCGAGGGGACGATCGTTAGTACAGCCATGCCTAGCATTACGGGAGAACTTCAAGGAATCCAGCAGTACAGCTGGATTATTTCGATCTATTTGCTCGCAACCGTTATTACTACTCCTGTTTACGGCAAGCTATCCGATCTTTACGGTCGAAAGAAAATTTTTATTATCGGGGCATTGATTTTTCTTGCAGGCTCCATGCTCTCTGGTGTAGCGCAATCAATGAATCAGCTTATTATGTTTCGTGCTTTGCAAGGACTCGGAGCAGGTGCGCTCACGACGATACCTTATACGATCATTGGAGATTTATATCCCTATGAACAGCGTGCGAAGGTACAGGGCTGGATGTCAAGCATATGGGGGATAGCGGGTATTTCAGGCCCATTGTTTGGCGGTCTGTTGGTCGATTACATATCCTGGCGGGCAATCTTCTATATGAATTTGCCTTTTGGAATCGTTGCTATTTATTTGCTCTCCACTTCACTGCGGGAGACATTGGAGAAGAAAAAGAGACATATCGATTATCCTGGCATCATTACCTTTACGATCGCTATGTTCAGCTTCTTGTATGCGATGACGCTAATTCGCGATGCCGATGGTGGCAACGGCGGAAAACTAACGATTAGCGTATTATTTGGTATAGCTGTACTATTTTTCGTCATTTTTGCTCGTATCGAAAAACGTTCTCCAGAACCGATCATTCCATTCCAGCTATTTCGGAATCCGATTATTAGCATGGCGAATCTTAGCAGTTTCTTATTGTGTGTGATCAATGTCGTCATAATATTTTATTTGCCTTTATGGATACAAGGCGTATACGGCAAACCGGCTACCTATTCTGGACTTGCCATGATTCCACTATCCGTAGCATGGCCGCTGGGCTCAATATTAGCAGGAAACTGGATAGCCAAAAAAGGATTGCGCTTTATTAGTGTGGCGGGCTCTTGCTTCTTGTTCGTCAGCAGCATTGGTTTCGCTTTTATGACAGCTTCTACATCCATTGTATTATTTATCATTTATACGTTTTTGGCAGGGCTTTCGTTTGGCCTTTCTCTTACATCCATAACGGTAGCTGTATCTTCAGCTGTCGGCTGGGAGCTTCGTGGATCTGCTGTGGCCAGCAACAATTTCATTCGTACACTCGGCCAGACCATTGGGATTACTGTGTTTGGTTTGCTGCTTCATACCGGTCAAGCTGATCGAATTGAAGCAACGGTTCTTGCAGGAAGCTTGCATACGATATTTATATGGGTAGCGGTATTATCTGTTTTTGTTGTATTTGTATCCATTGGCATGCCTAAGATTAAGCAGCCTGAACAGCAGCAAAGAAATGCTTCTTAGAAAGGTCGATTAAACAGATGAATCCAATTGATTTGGAAGCTAGTAACAAGCTGTTAGCCGAATGGAAAATGAAATCTGTTATCGTGCTTCAAGGACAAAAGCTGCTTGGCGAATGGTATGAGAGCGGACAGGATTCAATCGGTCCGCTCTATTCTTGTACAAAAAGCGTCTTATCCTCGTTGATTGGAATCGCGATTGATAAACATTTTCTTAAGAGTGTGGACGAGCCCATTACGAATTATTTGGAGCATCCGCAGGAAATAAGCGAAGCGCTCAGCCAAATCTCTATCAAGCATTTGCTGACGATGACGCCTGGGTTTGAATGGCCTGACTTTGACAAGCCATATAAAGCCTTGAAAGCAGCGAAAGATCCCATACAATTTGTATTTAATCAGCCGCTGATTTCTGAACCTGGAACGGCTTTTGCTTACAATTCGGGAGGATCTCATCTGTTGTCTGCGATATTGACTTCAGCGACTGGGATGCCGGCTCTTTCGTTTTCCAAAGATTATTTGTTTGGTCCGCTTGGTTTTCGCAGTGCGAGATGGATGGAACGGGCAGGTATTAATGAAGGCGGAACCGGGCTTCAATTGTATGGCAGAGATCTTGCGAAGATTGGCAGTTTATTTGTAGGTAGTGGACATTTTGACAACGAGCCGCTGCTGTCAGCTTCATGGATAACAG
Source organism: Paenibacillus sp. 2TAB26 (assembly GCF_052115145.1). Taxonomy (NCBI): domain Bacteria; kingdom Bacillati; phylum Bacillota; class Bacilli; order Caryophanales; family Paenibacillaceae; genus Paenibacillus; species Paenibacillus sp. 2TAB26. The sequence goes on along the minus strand of NZ_JBFRGC010000040.1, from coordinate 45,810 downwards.
AATCGACTCAGCTCCATCATCGCGGATTGATGCAGTATGAACCGCCGATATATGGCGGCTATGGCTATCATTGGTGGTATTCGCCGGAGAGTCACAACGGCCAATGCGATTGTTATTTTGCTTTTGGCCATGGCGGTCAATATTTGCTCATCGCGCCAGAGCATGAGCTTGTGATCGTCGTTCGAAAACAAATAACGAAACGAAATGAGGCAATATGGTCAAGACGCCTTATATTTGAACATATTATTCCGTCTTGTTTAGGAACAAATAAACAATAAACGGTATGTGAATAAATCAAAAGCCGCTCCAAACGCGATTTTTTCGTGCTTGGAGCGGTTTTTTGTTCTTTTTGCTGAATTGAATTTTTTCGAGGGAACATTAATGTCACATTAATGTTAAGTTGTTCCGCGAATTCATAGTAAAGCATATAAATATTTAAAGAAACGTATTGCCTAACGATCGAATCTGCATTATTATGTTAGATAACCTTACACAAAGAAAGTAAATGCCTGCATTGTCTTTCCGTTTGTAGGATGACGGTGATGCTGTAATTAATAAAGGCAGAATATTTGGTGAATTTAACATACTAGCACTTGAGGCATTGGGGGGATTTTTTGAATGACAACTATACTTATTCGGAACGCAGTAGTTATGACTATAAACCACGACAATCAGATTTTCACAGGTGATGTCTTAATAGAGGGAAGCCGAATTGCCCAAATGGGCGAACGGTTGGAGACACAGAATGTTGATCGTGTTATTGAAGCAGGCGGAAAAGTGCTGCTGCCCGGGTTTGTACAAACGCATATCCATTTATGCCAAACGCTGTTTCGAGGGAGGGCTGATGATTTATCGCTCATTGAATGGTTGAAGGAAAAAATCTGGCCGCTTGAGGCTGCTCATAGTGAGGATTCTGTTTACTACTCAGCCATGCTCGGAATTGGCGAACTGATTCGCAGCGGTACAACGACAATTCTGGATATGGAGACGGTTCATTATACAGAATCGGCTTTCCAAGCTATTAAAGAAAGCGGCATTCGAGCTCTCTCTGGAAAAGTGATGATGGATCATGGTACGGAGGTGCCGCTTGCTCTGCAGGAAAATACTCAAAAATCGCTGCAGGACAGTGTGGATCTTCTCGAAAAATGGCATGGTGCTGAAAATGGGAGAATTCAATACGCCTTTTGCCCGCGTTTTGTTGTTTCATGCACCGAGGAATTGCTTATTGGCGTACGTGACTTGTCTGCTAAGTATGGCGTAATGGTGCACACGCATGCATCAGAAAACCAGGGTGAAATTGCAATGGTTGAGGCGGAACGCGGAATGAGAAATGTCGTCTATCTCGATCATATTGGACTTGCGAAGCCGAATCTCATTTTGGCACATAGCATTTGGTTAGATGAGGAGGAAAAAAGAATTATACGGGAGAGGGGAGTCAAGATTACTCATTGTCCGGGCTCTAATATGAAGCTTGCGTCAGGCGTTGCAGAAATTCCGCATCTTCTTGAGCAAGGGATTGATATTGGCATTGGTGCGGATGGCGCGCCTTGCAACAATAATTTGGATATGTTTCAGGAAATGCGCTTAACCGCTTATATGCAAAAGGTGAAGCATGGTCCTACGATTATGAATGCAAAAACGGTGCTGCGGATGGCGACGATGGGCGGAGCGAAGGTGCTTGGCTTAGAAAATGAGATTGGCAGTATTGAGACTGGGAAACTCGCAGATTTGCAGCTGCTTGATTTGGAGGATTTCCATGTATATCCATCATTTGATGCAGATTGGTATTCAAGAGTTGTTTATGCGGCGACAAGAGGCGATGTTGATACCGTTCTTATTGATGGGCAAGTGGTCATGGAAAACAAGATCGTGAGAACGGTTGATAAAAAAGTTGTCTTAAAGGAAGCGGATCGCTCACTCAAAAAATTGATCGCTCGATTGTAGCTGATAGGTTGAAGGCTAAGCTAATGATTACGCTGCGAGGGCTAAATGCGCTAATGCTAATGGAGGGATAGCGGATGGATATGCATGATGTATTGGAATCGTTGAAGGCAAGCGACGAGCCGAGTGTGCTCGCTACCATTGTATGTGTTGAGGGTCATTCCTATCGTAAGACCGGAGCGTCGATGTTGTTCAGCTTCAGCGGTGATCAGATTGGATCGGTTAGCCCTGGCTGCTTGGAGCAAGATTTGTTGGAAAGGGCGGCGGGTGTATGGGATTCCGGTCAATTCATTTGTGTCGATTATAATATGAAGCCTGAAGAGGATGCTATATGGGGTGAGAGTGTGGGCTGCGGCGGCGAGATTCGCATGTTGCTGGAGCCTGTGGAAGGACGATTGCGGGCGATTTTGCTTGAAGCGAAAACAAAAAATGATGCCGGTATTTCCGTTAAGCTAATGCGAAGCTGGGATGAGAAAGAAATCAGCTACGCTCTTATTGATAACCTTGGCGATCACTCACTGGTGGACTATGAAGATGAACTGAACAACAATTCCAATCAAATGACGATCGTAATTACGCCTAGACCTCGTTTGGTGTTATTCGGGCTAGGAAAAGACGCGGAAGCTATCTATTCGTTAGCGATACAAATTGGCTTTCGTGTTATAGCAGCTGATTGGCGGCTGGCGTTATGTACGAAGGAAAGGTTTCCACACGCCGAATGTGTGATTGGATCTCCCGTACAAATAATGGAGCAGGTGCAACTCCGTCCAGATGATTATTTAATCGTATGCAGCCATAATTTGTCTCAGGATAAGGACATGATTAGGCTTGCATTGCCTCTAAAGCTTGTTTACATCGGCGTTCTTGGTTCAAAGAAGCGGATAAGGATGCTGTTTGAGACCTTTCTCATTCCATCTAATGTACACGCTCCGATAGGTCTCTCCATTCATGCAGATGGACCGTATGAAATAGCTGTCAGTGTTGCGGCTGAATTAATTACCATACGTGCAGCAAGGAAAGGGAGCCAGCGACAGGAGGGGAGTAAACATGCGAATATCAGCCCTTTATTTAGCAGCAGGACAGAGCAAGCGCATGGGAGTTCGAAAGCAATCGCTCGAGCTGTCGAAGAACAAGCCGCTGGCACGGATGGGGCTGCTGGCTCTGTTATCCAGCGATCTTCATGAGATCAAGGTTGTTGTTAATCCCGAAGATTCAAATGATTGGATCCAGGCAGAGGATAGTGCTGTAAGTGCTGCTCATCATTTTCAGTCTAGCGGTGTCACTGTGATTGAATGTGCGGATGCGCAGAAGGGAATGTCCTATTCGTTACGCTGCGGCCTTGAAGCGCTCTTGAAAGAGGAAGCTGCGCTTGATGCAGTTGTGGTTGTACTCGCTGATCAACCCTTTATTACTTCCGGAATGATTAATAGGCTTATCCGCTGCTGGAGCGAGCGTCCGGCTCTCGATTTTGTCGCAACCGCAGTGCATGAAGCGAATGAAGGGGAAATTGTTCTAATGCCTCCGGCGATATTATCCCGCTCCATGTTCGATTCATTATTTCAGTTAAGGGGCGATGCTGGAGCTCGTAAGCTGTTCGAATCAACTGAATTTCAAGGCTATGGGCTGCTGTCGTTAGATCGTGAGACATTATTTGACGTAGATACGCCAGCAGATTTTGCTTTAGCTAAAAAACGATATTTGGGTTTGTCTAAAGAGTGCTAGGGTCAATTAATTGTATGCGGCCTTAAAATGACCTCGTTTGGAGCGGGGTTAAGCGCTTATTTAGATGCAAACGGATCGGGGGAGTAATGTGAACATGAATGCTCAGGAGATCATGTCATCTCCTCTTGTATGGCATCCTCAGACGGCCGCAGAGGCATGGCTGCTTAAACAAAGCTATGGGTTTGATGGATTATATATTTCAGGTGGAACCTTGCTTCGAACGCAGTGGGAATCTGGTGTTTCTGCTATCCCGAAACATTTGATCAATTTGAGTGCTATTCGTGGATTAAACGAAGTTAAAATCGGCGAATCAGGCGTCATTATTGGCGGCCAAGTGACTTTGCAGGCTTGTCGGACGAATGCATTCCTGCAGCGTAATTTTCCACTAGTCACCGATGCTGTACGCGCAATAGCAGCGCCGTCCATACGGCATTTAGCAACGATTGGCGGCAATGTTTCCTCCTTAATTGGTGACGCTATTCCGGCTCTCCTTGCCTATGATGCTGAAGTGATTTGGTACAACGGTGTAATAGAGCAGCGCGCTCCTTTATCCAACTATTTGCTTCTAGCAAACGATCCGGCTCAAGGATGTGAGAGATTGCTCCTCAGCATCGTCCTGCCTTTCACATTATTAACGGAAGAGAGCACGGCGTGTGGGGATGAAGAGGAAAATACCATTTCGAAAATCAAGCATTTTGGCGCCTACCATAAAGTAGGACGTCGTGAAGCATTTACTCCTTCTATTGTAACTGCAGCCATATTAGGCGCGATTTCGTCCGCTGGCGTGCTCATGGAACTAAGAATCGCGCTTGGAGGAGGACAAACGCTTCCGCAAAGACTAGAACGATTAGAAGCAGAAATCGTAGGAGCGGCTGTGGATCATCAGCTTCTTCAGCAAGCCTATGATTGTATTTTGCAAGAATACGAACCTAGGGAAGATTTATTCGCATCATCGTCGTATCGGAAGATTACAGCAGCTAACGTCATCGCAGCGGAGCTTTGGAAGGCAGCTAGAGATTGAGGAATGACAGGAAGGAGTGAGCGTATGCTCTTAAACCGCACAAGCAGCGGAGGTAGATGGCGAATCCGTCCTGATGGTCCAGGTAAAGTAACAGGCAGTCTGGCTTATTTAACCGATATGACTAGGGATCATATGCTTTATGGCCTTGTTCTACGAAGCGAATATCCTCATGCGCGTATTCTGTCCATTCATACAGATAAAGCCAAGCAACTAACCGGTGTCCACGCCGTGCTTACCTTTGAAGATATCCCTGGATTAAATGCTTTTGGCATTGCGCATCCTGACCAGCCTGTTTTATGTGAGGAGCGAGTGAGATATGTGGGTGATGCAATAGCGACAGTAGCAGCTGAATCCCTTGCCATTGCACAAAGAGCTATTGCACTTATCGAAGTTGAATATGAAGTTTTGCAGGTAGTGGATGATCCTGAGCCCGCGCTGCGGGATGATGCACCTCTGCTTCATCCAAAAGGCAATGCGATGCACCGGGCATCCTTTCATAGAGGGAACGCTGAGGCTGGATTCGAGCAATGTGCTTGTATCATAGAGGAAACCTATTACACGCCGCGCCAAATGCACACCTATATGGAAACGGAAGGCGGCTTGTTCGTGCCGGAGGCGAATCATCGGTTAACGGTATATTCACCAACGCAGCACGGCTTTATGGATCGTATGCAATTATCACGTATTTTAGCTGTACCACAAGAGGATATTCGGATCGTATCCAGCCCCATTGGAGGTTCTTTTGGCGGAAAGGACGAGTTGAATGTGCAGCCTTATGGGGCACTGCTCGCCACTTACACAGGAAAACCAGTCAAGATGCATAATTCGAGGCAGGAATCGGTTCGTGCTGGCTTAAAGCGGCATCCGATGAAAATTACGATGAAAACGGGCACTGACGCAGCAGGGAAATTAATTGCTCACCAAGTCAGACTTATTTCTGATACGGGTCCCTATTCAACGCTTGGAGCCGAGGTGCTTAATTTTGCTGTAGAGCATGTTATAGGTCCTTATCAATACGAGCATTTGGACGTTGAAGGCGTATCGGTATTTACGAACAACGGCATGTCGGGTGAATTCCGAGGTTTTGGCGGCAATCAAGCTATCTTCGCACTTGAGGGACAATTGGATCGACTGGCTGAGCAGCTTGGCTTAGAGCCTTGGGCATTTCGCCAATTAAATATGCGCAAAATGGACGATCTCGGGCCATTTGATCAACCGATCGTGATGACCGAAGGTGCCGAGCGAGTATGGAGCGCTATAGCAAAGAGCCCATTAATGCAGGAGAAGCTGCAAACCAAGTCACGAAGCAAAGATGGCGCAGAACCTTGGGTGAAAACGGGCATCGGAGCCGCTTTTACGATGCATGGCGCAGGACTTGGGGTTGGTATTCCTGACCCTGCAGGCGGTCGCTTAGAGCTTGCGGAAGACGGGAAGATTGAAGCCGTATTCGGTTATGAGGAGTTTGGGCAAGGTCTCATTGCATCGCTGGAGCAGATGCTCATCGAGCAGTTCAAGTTAGGAGCAGATGATTTGCGGATCATTATCGGCGATACCGATGTCGTGCCAAACAGCGGTTCAACTACGGCTTCACGTGCAACAGCAATGATGTGGAAATCACTTCAAAAGTTAAAGCAGCCATTTACAGAGCAGTTGCTAAAACGAGCTGAAGCAGCGTTAAGACAGCCTGCTCAAGAGCTGCAATTGGGTGAAGGCGGCATAAGAGAGACGTCGAGCAACGCACTGCTGCTTACCTACCAAGAGCTCGCCGAAGCTTGCGATTCCCCTATTCGCTGTGAAACTTCTTTTTCATTTCCAACCTCACCTACAGAACGTGTAGGCGCACATTTTATGTATACCTATTCGGCCGTAGTTGTAAAGGTTGAGATTAATACGCTGACAGGCCGAGTTAAGGTGCTGCAGCAGTATCATGCGGTAGCGGCTGGACCTGTCATAAATCCACAAGGCTTCCTCGGTCAAATCGAAGGAGGCAGCAGTATGGCTCTTGGTTTTACACTTATGGAAGATGCGATTATGGAAAAAGGACAATATATTACGCAAAATTTGGATACGTATCTTGTTCCGACGATCATAGACCAAAAAGGGTTAGTAGAAGTGGAAGCCATTGAGCATTTGCCTGAGGGGGATGATTATGGGCCACGCGGTATTGGCGAGGTCGGATCGGTTACTCTAGCACCAGCTATCGCAGCTGCTATTAGGCAAGCTTGCGGGAAGTGGGTAACTAAACTGCCGGTAGACCCTGCTTTTTTGCAAGAAAAGCCATTATTTCTTATGAAGGGGTGAACGGAGATGAGCGATCATACTGCAAAAGCCCAAACACCGTTTGCACTCCAATGCTTCATTAATGAACAGGAGCTTAAGATTGAAACGGCAGCTTCCACCAGATTGCTGAGCATATTGCGTGATGACTTGGCGCTTACGGGGACGAAGCGATCATGTGATATCGGCAGGTGCGGTGCATGTATGGTATTGATTGACGGCCAGGCGGTCAATTCTTGTTTAACGATGGCTTATCAATGCACCAGCAAGCGGATTACGACGATAGAAGGTATTTCGTCAGAGGGGATCGACCCGATTGGGCAAGCCTTTCTAGAAGAAGGCGGCTTTCAATGCGGTTATTGCACACCGGGAATGATCGTTTCCGTTAAAGCGCTGCTCGACCACCAGCCAGAACCGTCAGACGATGAAATTGCAGAAGCCTTATCAGGTAATTTGTGTCGCTGTACTGGATATGGCGGAATATGGAGAGCTGTGAAACGTGCCATTGAAGGGAGGCGTCAAGCGATATGAGAGATAGGTATGAGATCGATTCACGAGGGGTACTGGAAATGAAAATAAATATGGATCAAATCAATGCATGCACCCGCGAGCAGTTCATAACATGGCTTGGAACGATATTTGAGCATTCGCCTTGGGTGGCCGCTTCGGCAAGTGCAGCGCGTCCGTTTGCTTCGGTCGAAGCGCTTCATGACGCGATGATGAACGTTGTGCGGGAATCAAGAGTAGAGACGATTATTGATTTGTTCCGCGCCCATCCCGATCTTGGAACAAGGCTTGCGGTTGCCGAGTATTCCGCGATAGAGCAGCAAGGTGCTGGTTTGGATCAATTGACGGCAGATGAATACGAGCTCTTCCTCGGATTAAATCAAACGTATGTAAAATCTTTTGGGTTTCCCTTTATTTTCGCAGTAAGAGGAAAAAAGAAAGAGGATATACTCGCAGCGATGGAAGCTAGATTATGGCATTCTGCTGCTGAAGAAATAGAGCAAGCATTGCGAGAAATTGAGAAAATTTCAAGGTTTCGTTTAAGAGATCTCATCATGGAGTAGAGAAAGGAACGATCATTATGCTAAAATTACGCAGCGGACGAACATTATATTATGGCAAAGGCGATGTGCTGAGCTACCGGACATACGCAATACCGCTTTCTGTTAAATCGATCCCTCAATCAACTTATACGGGTGATCCTAATATTATTTTTGCTCATAACATAACCTTCTCCGTGAGCAGCGAGGTGCTGCTTACCTCCTTTACGGAGGGTGACAATGCGCAGGTCGTAGCTACTGACTCGATGAAAAATTTTATATTACGGCAAACTGCTCATTATGAAGGAAGTACAACAGAGGGACTGCTTGCTTTCATAAGCGAGCGATTTATGGAGCGTTATTCGCATATAGATGCGATTGAGATTCGCGCGGATCGGCTGCCTTTTAACTCCGTCACGATTGCCGAAGGCAGCAGCTGGAACGATAGCCAGCTTGTGTTTCGAAGATCGCACAACGAGCATGCGAGCGCTTCGCAAAAATGGATACGTACAGCCAATAGCTTGCAACTCGCTGAGCAAGAAAGTGCTTTGTCCCACATTCAGCTCATTAAGGTGAGGGGCAGCTCGTTTTATGGATTCGTTCGCGATGAATATACAACTTTGCCTGAAAGCTATGATCGTCCTTTATTTATTTTCCTTCATATCTTTTGGACTTATGAGCATGCAGAGGATGCTTTGGACAGTCGGCGCGGAAATTATGTTCCATCCGAGCAGATCCATGATTTAGCCCACACGTTGTTCCATCTTGCAAACTCACCTTCCATTCAGTATTTAATCTATCAAATTGGAAAAAGCATTCTTACTACCTTCTCGCAGCTGTCTGAGGTTCGATTCGAGTCGAACAATCGGACATGGGAAACGGTAATGGAACCTGAGCATTCCGCAGCAGCAGGCGTGTTTACTGAACCACGTCCGCCTTATGGCTTCCAAGGATTCACTCTTACAAGAGCTGACCTGATTGAGGGAGAGTGATCCAGTGTGAACGGGAAAGTTACGACGCATGTTCTTGATCTTGCTGGAGGCAAACCGGTTGTTGGCATAACCATAGAGCTATGGTATTTGGGTGAGGAGAGTGCGGAAGCTGCATACCAGCCTAGGCTCATTAGTTCTTATCAGACGAATGAAGATGGACGCGTTGATGAGCCATTGCTTCTGGGTGAAAGTATGGAGTGCGGAACCTATGAGATCGTTTTTGCAGCAGGAGATTTTTTTCGGCGATCGGAACATTTGTCAGCGATAGAAGAGAGCATATTTGATAAAATTCCGATTAGGTTCCGCATTCGCGATAAAAACTCGCATTATCACGTTCCATTATTAGTTGCTCCTGGCGGCTACAGTACCTACCGCGGAAGCTAGCCCAATTTTGTGGTCATGTATACAAACTATCAGGATAGTGTATGAATATACCGAAAGGGGATTTGACGATGGCGTTAATGAATGAAAAAACTGCAGCTATGACAACGTTATTGTCGCAGCTGCCAAAGGTTGATTTGCATGTGCATTTAGATGGGAGCGTAAAGCCGGAGACCATTAGGGAGCTCGCTATAGAGCAAGGGAATCCTTTACAAATAGATTCGGAAACAGAGCTTCTGTCTCATATGCAGGTTGGAGAAACTTGCGAGAGCTTAAAGGAGTATTTGGACAAGTTTGGTTTTGTCTTGCCGTACTTGCAAACGGGATCAGCGTTAGAGAGAGTTGCATATGAGCTTGTTGAGCAGGCTGCAAACGATAAGGTAAGCTATATCGAAGTGCGCTTTGCTCCTCAGCTGCATCGCACACAAGGCTTAACCATTCAGGATGTCATCCAGCATGTGATAAATGGCTTAAAGCGCGGTGAGCAAGCATTTGGCACGGTAGCTAGAGCAATCATTATTTGTATGAGGCATCATTCCTATGCGCTCAATAAGGACGTTGTTGAAGAAGCAGCGCGATTTTATAATAAAGGAGTCGTTGCCGTCGATTTGGCTGGTGACGAGGCAGGATTTCCCGCCAAGCTGTTCCTTCAGCTCTTTGAAGAAGCACAGCAGCTGGGGCTGCCAATTACGATCCACGCGGGAGAAGCGGCAGGTGCGGAAAACGTCCGAGTCGCTATTACGGGCTTAGGTGCTGTACGTATCGGCCACGGCATTCGAATGCAGGAAGATCCGGAGGTCGTTGCTCTCGTGAGGGAACGGCAAATACCTTTGGAGATGTGCCCGCTCAGCAACATCCAGACAAAAGCTGTTCCAAGCTGGGACGCGTATCCGATCCGCCGTTATTTGGAGGAAGGGATCATTGTTACAGTAAATACGGACAACCGAACGGTTTCGAATACGACGATTCAGAAGGAATATGAGCAGCTGGCTGAGCATTGCGGCTTAACGATGAATGATATTGCCAAAATCGTGCTAAACGGCGCAAAGGCTGCTTTCTTAGAGGAAGCAGAAAAACAATTATTGATTGCTAAGCTGGAAAATGAATGGGCAGCAAAAGGATTTAAGGTTTAACAAAATATATGGTAAAAGGCTTCACGTCAGATTTTGACGTGGGGCCTTTGTTTTTGCCCCTAAATCCTTGAATTTATTGAAAATGTTTCATCTGAGCTTTGACAGATAGACATTACTCCCAATCGCAACCATTTTCTGCTATATCCTGTGCACCTTAGGCTTTGTAATCCCTTACATCATGAACTAAGATGGAAAAAGTTATTAATTGTGTTTCGGGAGGGATTCACATTAGTCCAGTTAAACGATATTTACTATGGGCAAAACCTTACTGGTGGTCGATAGGACTTATCATTTTGTTAGGTATGGTTCAATTCGTTGCACCTCTATCAACACCCATCTACACGCAAATTTTGCTCGACGATGTACTTGCAGGCAAAGGGGACTGGGGGCTCTATCAAATTGTAGGCATCATGGCTATTATTTTATTTTTTGGTGTTATTGTCAGCTTTTTAAGAAATTATTTCTCAGCGATGCTTGGCAATCGGATGATGAAGGATCTTCGCGAGCAGCTGTATCATCATCTGCAAAAGATGCCTGTCAGCTTCTATGATCAGAGGCAAGTAGGAGGAATATCCTCTAGAGTCATTCATGACATCGGAGGGGCTCAAAACTTGATTGGCGGGGGCATCATTAACCTTGTTCTCGATTTGTTTATGGTGCTTTTTGCGGGATTTCTGTTATTTCGGATGAATGTGTACTTAGCATCGCTTTCACTTATTATCTTGCCTTTCTATTACTTGTCGTTTACAAACATGAATGTGCATATTCGGCTTGCATGGCGTTCGGTTCATCGGCAGATGGAGCGTATCTCAGGTACTCTCGTCGAGCGTATGGCGGGAATACGGATCGTGCAAGCATTCAACGGCGAAAGACAGGAGCGGGCCCGGTTTGGCARGCAGACAAAGCAGCATTATAACCATACGGTGTACGCTCATTTATTCTCAAATGTGCTTGGCAGGCTTAGTGAATCGTTTGCCCATATCGGCGGCATTATCATTTGGCTCGGCGGAGGCAGCTTAGTGCTTGCAGGTAAAATGACAGCAGGTGAAATCATCGCTTTTCAATTGCTGCTGGGCAATCTTTATGGACCGATACAGCGATTCGCAGATGTTAATGTCACCATTCAAAACTCGATTACAAATATCGAACGAGTGTTTGAGATGCTTGATGAGAAACCTTCGATTAAGGAGTCAGAAGATGCGCTTCCTATGCCAAGTTGTGATGGTCATGTCGTTTTCGTTAATGTTACCTATAACTATAAAACACGAAATATAATACCTGCACAAACCGTTAACGGAACTGAAGACACGGATATCATCGAACGTGAGAAGGCGACGAAACGGTTTTATTGGAAACCAACGAATGTACATCCATTCCCGCCGGAAGTTACGATTGAAGAAAGACAGGGCATAAAGGACATTACGTTTGAAGCGCGCTCCGGCGAAGTGATTGCGCTTGTGGGGCCAAGCGGCGCAGGCAAATCGACTTTAATCAACCTTATTCCGCGATTTTATGAGCCTGTAGAAGGTTCGGTATTTATTGACGGTGTCGATGTGCGTGATTACAATCTGGATGATTTGCGAAAGCATATTGCATTGGTTTTACAGGAAAACATTCTTTTCTCGGGCACGATCAGGGATAATCTGGTTTATGGTCGACCCGATGCTACGGATGACGAGGTTGTCGCAGCTGCAAAAGCAGCAAATGCCCATGATTTCATTATCGCGTTTAAGGACGGTTATGAAGCTGTCATCGGTGAACGAGGCATGCGATTGTCGGGCGGACAAAAGCAAAGACTGGCCATTGCGAGAGCGATTTTGAAGGATCCCAAAATATTAATTTTGGACGAAGCGACATCTGCTCTTGATTCCGAGTCGGAAGCTATGGTCACAGAGGCGCTTGAACGCCTCATGGTTGGAAGGACAACATTTGTCATTGCACATCGTTTAGCTACTGTTGTTCGCGCCAATCAGATATTGGTTATCGATGATGGAGAAATTGTACAAAGAGGAAGCCATCGCACGCTGCTTCGAGAAGGCGGGCTTTATCGCAAATTGTATGAACAGCAATTGAAGGCAATGAAGCCTGAAGAGATGACAGGATTGGCGCAATAAAGAACAATAGAAGAGGCTGCCTTTCAAGGTCTAGATCTACATTGACCTTGAGGGACAGCCTTTTTTGTTACGAGGCATTTATTGTACTCATTCGAGGTTTGAAACCCAATTGGCTCAGAGTGCCTGAATTATTTCAAAAGCCATAGCGAAGGAACATTAGAAGGTTCCCAGCCTACAAGCGAGGTATGAGATTGACGACACTCGTATGTGGAGCCATTGTACGAAACAAGTGTACCTGTTGTGTATGCTGTATTGGCAGCCCAAGGTGCAGCCGTTGAAGCGGCAGCCGTTGTTCCAGTAACCGTGCTTGCAGCGGAAACATTGCCTGCAGCATCGATCGCTTGAACATTAAATGTATAAGCTGTGCTTGCGCTAAGTCCTGTAACCGTGTAGAAGGTTGCAGTGCCGGCTACTGTTGTAACTAAAGTTGTTCCGTTATAAATGCGGTAGCCTGATACTCCTACATTATCAGTTGATGGGTTCCACATAAGCATTAAGCTGCTGGATGTTGGCGCACCCATTACATGAAGGGCGCCTGGTGCAGTTGGCGCTTGTGTATCATTGCCGACTGGAGCGTTCGTTGTAACTGACAGCGAGTTGCTTGCACTGGATTCATTGCCAGCATTGTCGATGGCCTTGACGCTGAATGTGTAAGCTGTATTCGCAGCTAATCCCGGTACATTGTAAGCAAGAGTTGTTCCAGAAACGGAACCAGTTAAAGTGCTGCCGTTATATATCCTGTATCCGGTAACGCTTACATTGTCTGTCGAAGCATTCCATGCCAAGGACACGCTGTTCGTAGTTTTCGCTGTAGTCGTTAAAGCGGAGGGTGCTGTAGGGGCTTGCGTATCAACAGGATTGCTGCCGCTGAAGTTTGCATCAATGACATTGTAGAAAGCGTTAGGTGTGTCAGCGACTTCCCAAACCGCCAAAATGATATGATATCCGCTGCGTTCAGGTACGTTGCAGCTGTTTGAATAGGAAAATGGAGGCTGCGTGCCGCCATAATTTACAGAACAGAATGGCGTTAAATCAAAGGAGTCCCGAGTTAGCGCAGCATTTGGATTCCAATTTGGTTTCGTTATATAGTATTTCCAGCTAGCTGTTGCATGATTAGCAGTCAGCTTCCAAGTAAATGTATTTGGACCGGAAGACATATTCACTTTCGACCAGCGAGTAGCAGATTGCTCATCAAGTTTAGGGAAAGCGCCATTAGCGCTAGCTATTTTACCGTCAGCAGGACCTGCTGCGGGGAAACCCTTAGGTGCTTCAAGGCTTTGAGGCTCATAAACGATTGGACCACAATCGGTATTTTGACCAGATTTACAAAGTGCAGCACGGCTGGCAGGCCCTTCAACATAACCATGTGCAAAAAGCTGTTGGGAGAATAGCGTCAATCCTAGAGCAGTAATAAGCAGAATGCCAATGTAAGTACGCAGATGTTTTACCTTAAAATGTGATGAACGAATAGTTGACAATGCAGTAGCCTCCTTCAAATTTGGGGAAGATGGAATTGCCGTCACGTCTAAGAGCTGGAATGACCAACGCTTATTCGTTTCGTGTTGCATTTGAGCAAACGTGCGGGAACAAACCTCCTGTTCATAGAGATTGTATATATAAACTCCGAAGAGTTCATATCCAGTTTAGTTTGTGTATTCTGCGCTGTTCAAAAGGGCAATTGGCTCTAGATTGATGAATGGCTAAATCATTTTAGGAGGTCATTACGGGTGTTTAGGGGGGACAAATGTATAATGTGTTTGTCGCTGAACTCAGTGTACTACATTTTCGCGACAATTATGAGTGTATTTTGGAGCATTTAATCAAACTTTTGATTGAATATCACAAATAAAGGATTAAAACGATTATAAAATGACGTTTATGCCGCATGGATAAAGGCTTTTTCGATGAATGGTGAAAGGTATTATTACCATTTTTACATTGATTTTGGAAGATATTCTAGGACTTTGGATAGGAGAAAAATCTCTTTTTACTGAAAAACCCAGAAAAGACAGCCAAATTGCAAAAAAAGTGATTTGACTATGAATCCGATTGAAACAGCAGACATATAGAAAAACATAAAAAAAGGCGAATTTTCATTCCTAATAGAATGGAAATTCGCCTTTATCACTTTAGATATATTTTAAAAATATCAGTAGATTATTTCATTGCAGCAGCTGCGTTGTAAACTACAGGGAAGTGCTCGCCTGATAAAATATCTCCCTCATTAACCGTTACATAAGGCACCATAGGATGATTGCTTGTTGGCGAATAGATGGTGTGGCCAGGCATGTAATGAACAGCGATTGCTCTACGTTTAAGCTCGGAACGGTTGTGCGGGCTGCCATGCCAAGTGAGGCTGTGATGGTAGCCGACCTGCCCTTTCTTTATCTCGAACGGTACAGCTTCAACGACTGCGCCTTCAGGCAGCAATTCTGGCTTGCGATGAAAAGGCATAAAGTCAGGCGTACTTGCTAGATATTTTTGGTGATCGCCCCATCTATGACTGCCGGGTACCATCCACATGCAGCCGTTTTCGATGACTGCATCGTCAAGGGCAACCCATGCACTGACGAGGTCAGCTGGCTGAATAACCGGCCACAGCGGATGATCCTGATGCCATGGCGTCGGTCCACCCGTTACCGGTGGTTTATACTGAATCTGATCATGCCAGACACGAAGGGTATCGGTTTTGCATAATTGTGCGATTTCTTCGCAAATAACCGAATGTCCGGCATGCTGCAAATAAGCATCGCTAGCCATCCATATATTTACGATTTGCACTACCTTTTCACTGACGCTCATCTTCATGCCTTTGTATAAGGAGTCAGCTTCTTCCTCACGCATATTGTGGTTAAGAATGGGTTTCTTGACCGCTTTTCCTTCCATAACCAAATCTAGTTCCTCGCGTAAACGTTCAACCTCAGCATCGTTTAAGACCACATCGCCTTTCAAAAAACCATTTTTCTCGAATTCAGCTAACTGTGCAGCATTCAACATCCTCTTGCACCTCTCCTCAAGCTTGATTATGATTGTTGATAACCTAATCATAATGAAAGCGTGAAGCATTGTATTTTCCTAAATCAATGAATCATTTGTGTTTTTCTTATCATGTGGAGAAAAGGAGCGCATATGTCTACTATCGAGCTTGAGAAAATAGCACCAACAGTCAACTTCGCCGTTAGACAAACGGCGGAAGCAGGCGAGAATTGGGGAGTTCGAGTCATTCCTGACTGCCAAATCATGAACGTCATTACTGGCTGTGCCGAGCTATATATCAATAATCAGACCTATACGATCGGACCTGGAGAATGCGTGTACTACGGTTCTGATTGTCAGTCCTATTTGAAAGCAACGGAGAAAACGGACTTTTACAGCATTCATTTCAGTTGGCAGCATGATTCGCCAGAGCCTGTGCATCCTGGACTTGGCATTCGTTTTTTCAATTCATGGCCGCCACAGGGTGTTTCTAACAATCCGGTACTTGTGTGCGGGACGGCAAGCCAGCTTCTTATGCCCACATTGTTTGAAGTGCCTGGGCTGGAAGCGATATGGACGCGTATGGTTAAGGAGTATAAAGGGGAGCAGCCGGGATATACCATGGCACTTCGTGCGTTAATGATCCAAGCAATCACGGTTATGTATCGGCATATGCTGGAAGGCAGTTTGTCGGCTAATGCCAATCATAAAATAGAACCTGCTATTCAAGCGATGCAGCTGCAGCCAGATTACAACTGGTCGGTAGCGGAGCTTGCTGCATTATGCGGTTATCATCCTATCCATTTCTCTAAATTGTTCAAGGAAGAAGCGGGTCTTACACCGAAGCATTTTATTATTAGAGAACGGATTAAGAGAGCGAAGCAGGCTCTTCTTCTAAGGGAGAAGATGGAGTCACTTTCGATAAGGCTCGGATTCAAAAGCATTCATTATTTCAGCCATCAATTTAAGGAAGTAACGGGGCTTACGCCGTCTCAATTTCGCATGCTTGGACAAACGAAGAAAACAATAAATGATAAGAAGCAAGAATGAGGTATCGAAATCATCGTATAGTTGCTATACTAGTTGGACATTTGTTTATAGGTATAATTTGAAGGTGGAGATAGAATGGTAGACACGAATAGTCGTGCACAAGAGTTATTCACTGCCTACTACGGCAATTATTTTCAGATGCATCGCGCGGGAGAGCTAGAGGAGTACAAGTCCTACGAGATTGCAAAAGAAACGGAAACGGCATGGTACGATGTTTTGATTGCCAAAAACGCCAGTGAGCTGTCGATTAGAAACTGGGACGCTGTTCTTGAGCTGCTTTCGATCGCCAAAAACAATTCAGATCCAATAATAGTAGAGCATGTTATGGCTTTCGCTAATCGTCACGTCAAGTCGTCCGATAGTATCGTAAAGCTGATGTATGCTGAAAATATGATCGAAATAATTAAACTAGTTAGAAGTAAAGCGAGTACCGAGCTGCTTCATCAAGCGTATAAATCAGCCGCTCAGCTTCTGGATGACGTTATGTCGAGTGCGTTGATCATCGATCCGGGTCATGATTTAAAATCGTTAAACCTAAAGGACAAAAAGTCCTTGAATCATAGAGCAGCAATAAATATTGAGATGATAAAAGAAATGCTTGCTGAGGATCAACAAGCTTAATTTTGGAGGTAGATATGAAAAAGACTAACAGGCTCGCTGCCATCGGAATGGTCCTATTGCTCTTGTTTGCATTAGCGATATGGAATTCTTACTCGAATGTAACAGGAGCACAGGTGAAAGTGATTGAGGTTCATGAAACAGCCATCAAAATTCAGGATTTGAGCGGGCAGCAAGACATGATTCAAATTCCTAAAGGCATCTATAAACTAATTGAAGTGGATCATGATTATTATATTAAATATGAACACCGAAAATGGGAAAGACCTACGCTCGTTTCCATTGAGCCATAATAAATCTAAAGGGATTGCTCGGCGCGAGTCAGCAATTCCTTTTTTTTTTTACCCATTAATTATGCGATATCGATGTAAAATTTTGTTGCTTCGACCTCACCGTTATGTCAGGATTTAAGTAGACCTATCAATATTACCCAGTACGCCACATAAAAAGAGAGAGGGTTATTTTATGGATGAGAGGGTAGCGAGAATTAGAGAGGAAGAGAAAAAATATCACGAAGTCTGCTATGATGATTATAAATTGTTTGAGGAAGGCTCGTGGCTGCATAAGCCTGTGCTGACGGTTATGAAAAATCTTGACTTACTTGATAAATCAGGCCCGCTATCTGTTCTTGATTTAGGCTGCGGAGTAGGTAGAAATAGCATACCGATAGCAAAGGTATTGCAAGAACATCATATTCATGGACAAGTGGTATGCGTGGATCTCTTGGAGTCAGCCCTGCGTAAGCTAATGAGTTATGGCGAGCAATTTGGAGTGCATCATTTACTAAAGCCTGTTGCAAGCGATATAGACAATTTTACAATTTCAGAGAAAGAATATGATTATATTGTAGCAGTATCCTCGCTGGAGCATGTGAATACTGAAGCGATGTTGCGTCATACACTGCATCATATGACTGCGGGTACAAAAGATAATGGAATCAATTGTATCATCATAAACACCAATATTCGCGAAACAGATATAAGAAGCGGTGAAAGTCTAGAAGTTCTTATTGAAGTAAATATGGAAACACAAGCGATGGAGCATTTGTTAAGCAAAGCATATATGAGCTGGGAAGTTATTGACCACCACGTCAAACAGCTGGAATTTGCAATCGTTAGAAATGAAAGGGATATTTTGCTGAGCAGTGATTGCATCACTTTTGTCGTCCGAAAGATAGGATAAATTGTACGTTGACAACAACATTGAGGAGGTTGATCAAATGAATCTTAAACCGATGAAATCTTTCTATATGGGGCTTCTGACAAGCTTTGTACTTGGCATGAATGCCGTTATTCAATTTATAAACATTTATATGAATGATGGTCCTGAAGCTATAGGTTTCTTTTTCTTCTTTATGGGTTTTGTAATGATTGTTTTTTTTATAGTATACGTCGTAGATGTATTCAACAAAAACTACCAAATTATCCATGCCAAAATGGTTAGCAAGCATAAAAATATTATTTATGCTTTAAACGAAAACGRCAAAGTGAAACGAATTAGAGTCATCTATCCTGAAATTTTAAATGAGTTAGTTCCTGGGCAGCAGCTCGAAATCACATTGTCATCGACTCTATCAATACCGCTTCATATTGTTACAGTTGGCAAATCTAATGAAGGACATTTACATAACCATTTTGTGAAGTGTTTCCAACATATCGCGTGGGCGAATGCTCAAGTTATTATGGCGTTGAAATCGAGTGACCTTCCTATGGAGAAGTCATTAAGCTTGCTTAGTCATGTCCTTGCTGCCGAGAAGGTATGGCTAACCCGTATTAATGGAGAAGATAGTGCGGGGATGGCGATTTGGCCGACGCACACCTTAGAGCAATGTGAACATTTCGCTGAGCAAAATAAAGCGGACTATGAAATTTTGTTCTCCAAGCTGGTTGAATCGGACTATGGGAATGAAAGTGATTACTCAGACAGTAAAGGAAATCCGTTCACTACAAAAATAAGCGATATCCTTACGCAGGTTGTTTTGCATGGCAGCTACCACCGCGGACAAATCGCTTTATTGCTTAGGCAAGCTGGAGCAGATCCGATACTTACAGATTATATTATCTATGAGCGACAGGCAGCTTTAATAGAAAAAAGTATGCCAATTTCGAAATAGAAGTTGAATATGACGAAGCGAATCGTTAGTATAGAACAATGATATGACAATGATGTCGAGGTGACAGTCATGATTATATGGATTAATGGCGCGTTTGGCGCTGGGAAGACACAAACTGCGTATGAACTGCATAAAAGAGCGGAACATTCATTTGTATACGATCCAGAGAATGTTGGTTATTTTATTCGTAAAAATACGCCGCGTTCAACTCATACGAGTGATTTTCAACACAATCCGATGTGGCGTGACTTTAATTATGCGATGCTGAAGCATCTCGATGAAACCTATGATGGCATCATAATCGTACCGATGACAGTCGTAAACCCGCAATATTTTGAGGAGATCATTGGTCGCTTACGGGGAGATGGAGTGGAAATTATTCACTATGCTCTGTGTGCAACGGAAGAGACTTTAATGAAACGACTTCGGGGCAGAGGCGAGCGGAAAAACTCTTGGCCGATACAGCAAATAAAGAGATGTGTGGCAGCTCTTTCGGATGAAAGGTTTGGTCACCATCTGCAAACGGATCATTCGTCCATCGTGGATAATGTGGAGCATATTGCTTCGCTTTCGAATATTCAATTGCTGCCGGACCAAAGAAGCTCGTTAAAAAGATCGTTTGACCGCGTGATCACGCAGGTGAAGCACATTCGATTTTAAGAAAAAGAAATTAGGAAACTGGGAGGAACATCATGTCTAACTTAATGAACAACAAGGTAATCGTAATTATGGGTGTAGCCAATGAACGCAGCATAGCTTGGGGAGTAGCTAAATCACTGCATAATCAAGGTGCTAAGCTGGTTTTCACTTACCGTAAGGAAAGATCATTGGAAAAACTCAAAAAACTGCTCGAGCAGCATCAAATAGAAGCGTTGGAAGCCGTTTCCTGCGATGTGCTTGATGACAATAGTGTTATTGAGGCATTTAAGCAATTGGAGCAGAAGGTTGGCGTTATTCATGGCGTAGTTCATTCCGTCGCGTTTGCTGAGAAGGATGAGCTGCAAGGGGAATATGTAGACACAACAAGAGAAGGTTATTTGCTTGCGCAAAACTCCAGCTCCTACTCGTTAGTTGCCGTTGCGCGTGAAGCGAAGAAGCTTATGACCGAAGGCGGGAGCATCGTTACGCAAACGTATATCGGCGCAGAACGAGTGGTAAAAAACTATAATGTTATGGGCGTTGCGAAAGCCGCGCTTGAAGCCAGTGTAATGTACCTTGCTGAGGATTTGGGCAAATATGGCATTCGTGTTAACGCGGTATCTGCAGGTCCAATTCGGACGCTTGCTGCAAAAGGCGTTTCAGGCTTTAATGACATTATGTCCACGATCGAAGAAAGAGCGCCGCTTCGTCGCAATATAGATCAGGATGAAGTTGGAGATGCAACGATGTTCTTGCTTAGCCAGTTGTCGAGAGGCATCACAGGGGAAGTTCTTCACGTGGATGCCGGTTATCACATTCTTGCTTTGTAATTCGTTCAAATAAAAAATGGCTCAGATCTCATAACGAGGTCTGAGCTTTTTTTATGGATGTTTTAACCTATGCGGTAGAGTCGATTCGAACAATAGGTAGATCTGTCTCCTGCAATTCACTTTATTTTGATTGAATAGCGGCTTTGATTTGAAGATTGACAGCTTTTACATCAATAGAAGGTAGTGTTTTATCTTCAAGCTTATACTTTTCTTTTAAGCTTAAAATGCGATAAACGCTTTTATCCAGCATATCCCTCGAAATAACGCCGTCGCGTGCACTTTTTTTGAGCGATTGGAGGACGGATAGCTGCGTTTTGTAATCATGTCCGATGAGGATGATATCACTTCCAGCCAAAATCGAGGTGACTGCAGCTTTCCCAACATCAAAATGCTCCGTTATGCCGCCCATCGTCATATCATCAGTCATAACGACTCCTTCATAACCGAGTTCCTCGCGCAATAATTTCGAAATCATCTTTTTGGAAAGGGAAGCAGGGTAGTCTTTATCGATCTTCGGAATTAACAAATGGGCAATCATAATCGCATCGGTATCCTGCTGGATCGCTTCGACGAATGGAAGCAGCTCAAATGCCTTAAGCTCTGCCAAGGATTTATTCACGACAGGCAGATCGAGATGAGAATCTACTGAAGTATCGCCGTGTCCTGGAAAATGCTTGACGACTGCAGCCACTTGCTTAGATTGAATGGCTTTCATCGTTTCCAGGCCATGTGTAATGACTGTTTCTGCGTTGGTCCCGTAGGATCGATTGCCGATGACAGGATTTTTTGGGTTGCTGTTAATATCTAATACAGGCGCAAAATCCATGTTAAATCCGATGGAGCGAACTTCTTCACCAAGCGCTTGTCCAATTTGAAAAGTGTAATCGGTATTGCCAGCTTTACCAACCTCAGCGGGGGGAGGAAGCTTAATGTACTCTTCGGGCATTCGATTTACTTTTCCACCCTCCTGATCGACACTTAACCATAAAGGTGTTTGATTTTTTTGATTGGTTTCTTTTAGCTGATTAAGCAGTTTTAATATTTGTGCTGCATCGTTCATATTGTCCTTATACAAAATAAATCCGCCAACCCGGTATTTTTCAATCAGCTCTTTTGCCTGCTTATCCATTGAAGTACCTTCAAGACCTACAATGACCATTTGGCCGATTTTCTCATCTAAAGTCATGTTGGCGATTTTTTGTTTAAGTGGATCATTTTGTTCCGCTGGTTTGTCAGTCGATTTGTCAGTCGGTTTCGGGCTAGGCATAATCGTTGGCTGGTCACTTGGACTTATTGTTGGTGATGGAGACGTTGAAGTGTTACCCGTGCTCCAACTTGAACAAATGATTAAAAGGGTTAGTAGTGTAACTGCTTTTTTTATCATCATAAATTCCTCCCTCGTTGCATGATCACCTTTATTGGCACGACTTATGCCTGCTGACAATTTGAATAATGCTCATTTTCCCATCATAAGCTGTATAGGTTATGAAAGCTACTACACTTATTTTAAAGTTGAGGAGGACTATGATGGAGGATCATCCCCAAGATTCAAATAGCAGCACAGTTATCCCTCAGCCCATTCGAGCAAGTGATGGAACGGGAAATATAGACCAAGGTCCGCGAGATATCATGCGTGATATTGAAAACCCGAACATGCTCGTTCCCCCCGTTACCGATTCGGGTTTGCTTCCTAATTTAAAATTTTCATTCTCGGATACACATATGCAATTAAACAAAGGCGGCTGGTCACGCGAGGTAACCGTTCGAGACTTGCCGATTGCAACAACTCTCGCGGCAGTCAATATGAGTCTCACAGCAGGCGGCGTTCGAGAGATGCACTGGCATCAGCAAGCCGAATGGGCTTATATGCTGCTTGGTAAAGCGCGAATTACTTCAGTTGATCAAGCTGGACGCAATATGATCGCTGACATCGGTGAAGGAGATCTTTGGTATTTTCCAGCAGGCATCCCTCATTCCATTCAAGGGCTTGAGGGCGGCTGCGAATTTTTGCTTGTTTTTGACGATGGCACCTTCTCTGATCTGAATACATTATCCATCTCCGATTGGTTTGCACATACGCCAAAGGACGTGTTGTCTGCAAATTTTGGCGTTCCCGAAAGCGCTTTTCAACATATTCCTACCGATCAGGTTTATATTTATCAGGATGAGGTGCCAGGGTCGATTGAAAGCCAAAAGGTGCAATCACCATATGGGGAGGTTCCATCTCCATTTACACATCGCTTGTTGGCGCAGCCACCACTTAAAACTCCTGGCGGAAGTGTGCGGGTTGTGGATTCCTCAAACTTTCCCATCTCGAAAACGATTGCTGCTGCTCTCGTAGAGATACTGCCAGGAGGAATGCGTGAGCTTCACTGGCATCCAAACAACGATGAGTGGCAATATTATCTTGCTGGACAGGGCCGTATGACCGTGTTTGCTGGAAACGGTGTCGCTCGAACCTTTGATTATCGTGCAGGTGACGTTGGATACGTACCATTTGCTTATGGACATTATATCCAAAATACGGGCAGCCAATCACTTTGGTTTTTGGAGATGTTCAAAAGTGATCGCTTTGTTGATGTGTCATTGAACCAGTGGATGGCGCTAACTCCGTGTGAACTGGTTGAAAGTAATTTGCATGTCGGTCCGGAGCTGATGGATGCCCTGCGCAAAGAGAAATGGCCTGTTGTAAAATATCCGAACTTCTCCTATAAACCGAAGTAGGCAGATATCATAATAATGAAGATTTTCTAAAAAGTGATTTCATGCTTTTTGGGAAATCTTCTTAATTTTGTGGACAGGTTCTCTTCTAAAACAGCAATGTGGTAAAGTATAGCTATGATGATAGCCAGGAATAGTACAAATTTTATATGAGAACACGAACATAGGAGAACGATGATGCTGAAATATAATATTTGTTTTATTAAACGCGCCAATGAAATATTGTTGCTAAATCGTGAGAAATCCAGCTGGATGGGCTGCTGGAATGGGATTGGCGGCAAGCTTGAACCGCAGGAGTCTCCGAGGGAAGCGATGATTAGAGAGATTGAAGAAGAAACG
The DNA here is from genome assembly GCF_052115145.1 of Paenibacillus sp. 2TAB26. Classification (NCBI taxonomy): domain Bacteria; kingdom Bacillati; phylum Bacillota; class Bacilli; order Caryophanales; family Paenibacillaceae; genus Paenibacillus; species Paenibacillus sp. 2TAB26. The sequence goes on along the minus strand of NZ_JBFRGC010000040.1, from coordinate 21,897 downwards.
GGTATTCGTCATTACGATTTGCATTTTAAAGGATTAGTTACCTGGTCTGGCGATAATTTTGATTTTGGCGGCATGTATGCGTATATAGCAGAAGTGCCGGCTTCCTTTGAATATGCGACACCTAAGAAAACAGATGAAGGGATTTTGGATTGGAAAACATTCGAATGGATTATGGATAAAAACAATGTCGGCATCGTGTCCAATATTCCAATCACACTGCCTATGATGCTGAATGAAGCTAATAGTTACGATCACCATTGCGTCTATAAAAACGAGAATTTAATTGATATCAAACATAAAGAGATTTCTTCCAGCATCGAATCAGATACTTCTAGTAGAGAGCTATATTTAAGCAGTTACGCGATCAAACAAGAATCGCATAGATAATGAATGTACTATAGAGAGGATGAGTCGATTGATTAAAGCGTTAGTCTTTGATTTTGACGGTCTTATTATTGATACGGAAACGCCATCCTATTATGCTTTTCGTCAAGTTTATGAGGAGTATGGAGTAGAGCTGCCTGTGTCGCTGTATGCCAAATGTGTAGGGACGTCGCTGGATCAATTTAACCCTTATACTTATATTGCTGATTGTGTAACTGAAACGATAGATTTAGCAGCTGTTAAAGCAAAATTTAAAGAAGTGTATGCAGAGCTGCTTAAGTCAGCTGATATTCGCCCAGGAGTGATGGACTACTTGAATGAGGCGAAGCGAATGAATCTCAAAGTTGGTCTTGCATCCAGCTCTCAGCTTTCTTGGATAAAGCCATATTTGATTAAACATCAATTGGATCATTATTTTGACAGCTTCAGTACGGCTGATGAGGTTGAACTGGTCAAACCTAATCCGGAGCTGTATTTGCTGGCGCTGCAGAAGCTTGGAGTTGAAGCGAGTGAAGCGATTTCATTCGAGGATTCTTTAAATGGTTTTTTAGCAGCTAAAGCAGCAGGGCTTAATACAGTGATCGTTCCAAACGAGCTGACGAAGGATTTTGCTTTCATGGATTATGATTTACTAATTCCTTCAATGGCAGAAAGAAGCTTGTCTGAGCTTATTGAAACGATAGAATTAAAGGCACCACGTATAGTGGAGAAGCGTTAAGTAATAAAACCATCAAGATTGTGCAGCATTGTTGATTTACATAGAGGATTAGGTTATTTTTCATATAAGAGAATATTCATACTTACAACATACAGAATTGAGGAATGAAAATTGAAATTTAGACCTTGTATCGATTTGCATGACGGTAAAGTGAAACAAATTGTCGGTGAAACTTTGAATGCCGAAATCATAGAGAACTTTGTATCCAAACAAGATTCTGCTTATTATGCAGAACTGTTCAAGAAAGACGCGCTTACGGGCGGTCATGTGATTATGCTCGGCGGCGGAAACGAGGAAGCGGCAGTTCGGGCTCTTGCGGCATATCCTGGCGGTTTGCAAATTGGCGGTGGTATTACTGCGGATAACGCTGCCTTTTATTTGGAGAAGGGCGCATCGCATATTATTGTAACCTCATATATTTTTAAAGATGGTCAGCTGAATGAGGATCATCTTGCGAAGATCGTCGCTGAAGTGGGGAAAGACCGTTTAGTAATCGATCTAAGCTGCAAGGAGAAGGACGGGCAATGGTTTGTTGTGACGAATCAATGGAAGCAATTCAGCGAGTTCGTTGTGAACCAACAAAACATCTCATTCCTTGAGCAATATTGCAATGAGTTTCTTGTTCATGCTGTTGATGTGGAAGGCAAGCAGAGCGGCATTCAGCAAAGTCTCGTTCGTTCATTAACTGATTGGGTAACGATTCCGACAACCTATGCCGGCGGGGCAAGGTCGATTGCGGATATGGATCAATTTAATGAGCTTTCAAATGGCAAGCTGGATATTACAATCGGCAGTGCGCTTGATATTTTTGGCGGGCAATTATCCTATGAGGAAGTTGTTGCCTACAGTAACAAGGCTTAGAGAGAAAACAGCAACGAAGCTGGCTAACTGAGACTTCGTTTCCTAGGTGGTGTTAAGGATGGATGTGGAAGAATATTATTGCAGGTTAAGAAACACTTTTCCAGCAAACCCAGAACGCGAGCCTATTTTTTTATCCATGGAACGGATCTGCGACATATTGTCTTGTACACGCAGAAATGTACAAATACTTTTGACAAAAATGATGGAAAAGAGCTATATCGAATGGTTGCCCGGTCGTGGCCGCGGCAATCTTTCGCAAATCGTATTTCTTGTTTCATACCGTGATATCGTACTCAGCAAAGCGAAGTGGCTAGTCGAGAAAGGGAAGATCAACGAGGCTTGGAGCATGCTTGAGATGCTTCAGGATCCAGCTGTGAAATCCGAAATTATGACATGGTTGTCTGAGTTGTTTGGCGTGAAGCGGGATATGGAGGAGAAGGATGTACTGAGGTTTCCGTTTTATCGTCCTCTCTTGCGCTTAGATCCTGCTTTTGTCTGTCGCCGCATGGAGACGCATTGGATAGAGCAGGTTTTTAATACATTGGTCAGATATTCAAATCAAGATGGTAAATTCCACCCTCAGCTTGCTCATTACTGGGAAAGCAACGTTATGAAAACGAGCTGGACGTTTTTTTTGCGCAAGGGCGTTCGTTTTCACAATGATAAGATAATGACCTCGCGAGATGTCGCATTTACTTTTCAAAGACTGCTCACAAGCTCGCCTGCGGAGTGGTTAACGTCCAAGATAAAGGAAATAAGAGAAACGAGCAAGTACGGCATTACCTTCGAGCTAAATGAGCCTAACGCGCTGTTTCTTCACTTTCTTTGTACGGAACGTTATTCGATTGTACCTGAAATGCTCGATGGTACTGGTTCTGATGAGCAGTTTGCCATCATGCCTATTGGGACTGGACCGTTCAAGATTACCAAAAACAATGAGTCTATGCTCGTTGCAGAAGCCAATGAGTTTTATTTGGAAGGTTGTCCTCATCTGGATCGCATTGAAATGTGGGTGTGGCCAAACTATGAGGAAAATCAAGAGCAGCTGCAGTCAGACGGTGAAGATCAACTGGTTTATTTTGAAGCGCAAATCAAGGAGAGTTTAAGACCAGCGCTGGCACAATTGGAGAAAGGCAGCACTTTTATTACCATCAATACAGCGAAAAAAGGCATCACGCAGCAAATGAAGTTTCGCCAAGCTTTGCACTACGGAATAGATCGGCAGCAAATGATCCACGAATTAGGCGGCATTAGGCACCAGCCTTCAACCGGCTTTAATTTAGAGGATACCGATAAGGCTTTCTATAACGATTATGATACGCAACTAGCGGCAACATTGCTTGAAGAGTCAGGATATAAGGGCGAGACCATTACGTTATATACTTATGAAATGCCTGCGAATGATCAAACTTCGAAATGGTTGCAAAGGGTATACAAGCATTTAGGCATTTCACTAGAAATCGTAAAGCTTTCGCTCGAAGAGCTCGCTAATCCCGAAATCATAATGAAAGCGGATATGATCCTTAGTGGGGAAGTACTCGGAGAGCAGCCTGATATTTCGCTTATTGAGATGTATATGTCAAAGAACAGTTTTATTACGAACCATCTGGGTGCGGTTGACAAGATGAATATCAATCAACAAATTTCAAATTGTTTGCGGTATGAGAATTCAGATATTAGAATGGGTTATTTGATAAGCATACAAGAGGAGCTCAAACGAAATTTCAGCATATTGTTCTTATATCATAGCCTGCAGATTGTAGGACATCATCAAACGCTGCAAGGAATTTCGTTAAACGCATGGGGTAAAATCGATTATAAAAACGTCTGGTTAAGAAATACGTGATGATTAGATCGTTTTTATTTGGATATGCGAGGTGAGATTATGAATGAGCAGGAGCTCATCGACAACATTGTCAAAGGTATAGACACACTTCATGGCAGCAGTCGAATTTCAAAAATAAATAAAGGTTATTCGAATGATCAAAAGTTTCTAGTCGAGAAGAACGGCCAGCTCTATTTGCTGAAATGTTTCGCGTTGGATGAGCTTGCAGCGAAACAAGCTGAATATGAAGTGATGCAGCGTATGCAGCTATATGACGTTAATTGCTCCAAGCCAATCGAAATGAGTACTCTGCGAAATACAGAGATGGGTTACATGCTACTAACGTATATTGATGGCGATGAGGCTACCGAAGCTATTCCTGCCTATTCCGCTGAGGTTCAATATACAATTGGATTGGAAGCGGGACAAGAGCTTGCTAAGATGCATAAGTGGCATGCTCCTGCTTCAGTCTTGTCATGGCATGACCGTAAGCTTGCAAAGCATAAGAGCTATATCGAGCAATATATGGCTAGTGGGGCTCGAATGAAAGACGATGAGCAGATTCTATCCTTTATTGAACAAAATCTGCATCTGATGAAGGATCGGCCTAACGTTTTTCAGCACGATGATTTCCATGTGGGCAATTTAATTGTAAAAGAAGGCAGATTAGCCGGCGTCATTGATTTTAATCGATGGGACTGGGGAGATCCGGTACATGAATTTCTGAAGGCCGGGATGTTCAGCAGTGAAATCAGCATTCCATTTACGATTGGTACGATTAAAGGATATCATGCCGAACAAGAGCCTGATGAGAAGTTCTGGACCTTATATTCTCTTTATCTTGCGATGACGATTATCTCCTCAATCGTTTGGATATTGAAGGTGCGGCCAGTTGAGCTGCCCATTATGGTAGAGAAGCTGGAGCGAGTGTTAGAGGATCATCATTATTTTGACAGCATAGTTCCACGATGGTATTTGGAGGTTCAAGAATATGAGACCGGATCATTATAAGCTTATGTACGAATTTGTAAAATGGGCAGGCGGACATTCGCATATTACTGGAATTGCGTTTGTTGGGCCTTGTGCGGACGATGAGAGTGAAGAGGATTCGAATTTAAGCTTTCTTCTCGTTACCGATAAGAAGCAAAAAACAGTAGATGCCATTTTATATCAGTTCCAATACGAGGCTATAGAGCAAGCGACGAAAGAGGAATATGTTTTGCTAACCTCTCTAAAAATAGAGTATGCAAGTGGAATCGAAGCTGACTTTGGTGTTGCAGATACCGAGTGGCTGCATAGACCTTTGGAGCAGGGATTGGGTGACTTGTTAGTGCAAGGCTTCAAAGTCATTTGGGAACAAGAAGAAATGTTCGATGATATTTTAAGAGCGATTGCTAGACATGCTGTTGAACTAGAGAATGGGGCTCTTTAATATAAAGCAGGCTGTACCTAATGGTCAAAAACCTTTAGATCCAGCCTGTTTTTTTATTAAGAACGAAATGTGAAAGAGACCAGCTCTGCTGATAGTACATATTTTGTTTCTAAGGCAGTTGTCGTAATGGTCAAAAAGTTAGCGTTAAATGCCATCAACTGGCCTTCTTCATTTCCTGTTGAGGTCGTTATATAAATAATGCTGCCAATATGGCGCTTGAGTAAACTATAAATAGCAGTACCTGGAAGAATCTGATTTCCATTTGAAATAATAGACATCGCAAGCCTACTCTCCTTAGAATCTTGTTTATGAAACTGCTGGATTCTCGTGGACATATATAATGTTTGCATAAAAGATTCGCAGCTCGTATAGAAAACTATCTTGATCGAAGGAAACGAGTATAAAGTCGTTACCAACCTGATCGAGTCTTCCGATTACAGCAAGCTGACCAAAGCCATTCGTCATGACAAACACTTCTTTGCCGAGTAAAGCGATCAAATCGCCTGAAAGCGTTGTTGACATGAGCACAAACCTCTTCTCATAGGGAGTTATGAAATTGTTTCAATGTTCGTGATGAAGGAAAACGGGATAAACATCAAAGTGCCTGCGACCGTGTTTAATTGGACAAGTGTTGATTGTACGCTGATTACTGTTCCAGTGAACCCGGTCGGCTGTCCCGGTGTCATAACGTTAATGAGAGTACCTACAATAAGGTAGCCATTAAGCAGTGTAATGAGCTCTGTAAAGTCAAACCCGCTTGACGGTCCCGGGGGACCCTGAACGCCTTGAAGACCCTGAGAACCCTGAAGACCCTGCGGTCCTAATGAACCGGGGACGCCTTGTGGTCCTTGAATGCCTTGAGGACCAACAGCTCCAGCCGCTCCTTGTGCTCCTGCTGCGCCTTGAGGACCTGTAAGACCGGTTGGACCGGCAGGGCCTTGCAAACCTCTTTGCCCACTTGGACTTCCCTTTTTCTGTACTTTAAGGTGGCAGCGATCGGTCTTTCTTTTTTTGTGTTTCCGCACAACTTTAGGTTTACATTCCGTATTGCTCAGACTGCCATTGCTATGATGTAAGTGCAGCTTGCCATGAATAACGACATTTCTCTTTTTACTCACTATTTTTTTCCGTTTCTTGCTCACAGTCTGAAGCTGCACTGTGGTTGAATTTGCAGAAGCTATCAAAATATAATCCCTCCTATAAAGCTATTGCTCCTATATATGTATTTCTTTTTGCCAGAAAAGGGACTAGGGATTACCCCAATTATGCTAGTGAAGAGGATAGATAGACGTATTTTCATAGTTTTCAAAAATGATTTGAATGGTAAAAGGGATTATAAAAACAATCTACCCTATAATCAACTTAAGATGTATAATCATGGGAATCAATAAGCAAAGGAGAGAGGAATAGTTATGATACATTATCAGAACGATAAAAACTTGTCCGCGCAAGACTTGTCGCAAGTATTTGCGAGCTCTGGGATTAAAAGACCTTATCAAGATTTAGAACGCTTGCAAAAAATGATCGATCATGCAGATATCATTATTAGTGCATGGGACGGCAATAAACTGGTCGGAATAGCGCGGGCGATTACAGACTATTCCTATTGCTGCTATCTGTCTGATTTGGCAATTGATCACGACTACCAAAGATTAGGTATCGGCAAGGAGCTGGTAGAGCGACTTAGGCAAACACTTGGTGCGCAAGTGTCACTTGTCTTGTTGTCTGCACCTTCAGCTGTCGACTATTACCCGAGAATTGGATTTACCTCTACGGATAAAGGCTTTGTAATAGCAAGAGAACGTTAAGTTTATTTAGAAACGTAGAGAGGGGGAAAGTCAGTGATCGAGTCGAAAATAGCTATTAATCAAGATGTTCATATTCATTACTTAGATTCAAAACCAGATGCAGACCAAAAATTAACCCCATTAATCATATGCCCAGGGTTATCGGAAACAGCTGAAGAATATGAGGATTTATTGTTATATTTATTGCCTCGAAGAGCAATCGTTCTCTCGTTCCGCGGGAGAGGGCAAAGCGATACGCCGTTTAATCATTACGATCTAAAAGATCACATAGCAGATCTTTCAGCTGTTGTTGAAGCTGCAGCCGTGGATCGCTTTCATCTGATGGGATACTCTCGCGGTGTATCTTATGCGCTTGGTTATGCTCAAACGAACGAGCATCACTTAGAATCACTTATTTTAGAAGATTATCCTGCAGAGCATAAACAAATGTCGGCTGAATGGCGTCACGATTATATTTTTAATTATTTGAAGCCGATGAAGCGGGAAGAGAAAATAAGAGAACAAGCGGTTATCGGAATTGAGCGGGACTCTTCACAGCTGCAGCTGGATGTGAAGCTTAAGCTGCCTGTTCTTGTTATGAGAGGGATGCTAGAGGGATCATTGCTTAGCGATGCGGAACTAATTCATTACAAGAAGTTGTTCAGCAATATAACGGTTAAAGAGTTTTTTGAGTCTGATCATAATATTCGCGGTACCGAAAAGGAAGAGCTCTATCAAACAATCGAACAGTTTATCAAGCATCGTTAGAAAAAGTAGGACGGTTGCGGTTCAACTTGAAAACCCAGTTGACAATGAAAATGATAATTGTTATCATTAGGTGACTTTTGAGGTGAAACTATTTTTACTTCACAGCCATATATCGTCTTACAGGGGGAACTATCGTGATTAACCGCAACAAGAGATTTGTACTTGTATTTATGAGTTTGATTGTCCTATCCATTTGTCTAGCAGCTTGCGGAGGTAATAAAACAAATAATACACCTGCTGCTACAGTGGCTCCAACAGATGCGCCAACAGAAAGAAAACTAACAGATGCATTAGGTAACGAGGTTACCATTCCAGCTAATCCTCAGCGCGTCATCGCTTCTTATTTAGAAGATCACTTGGTAGCTATAGGCATTAAGCCAGTTGCTCAGTGGTCCGTTCCTAACGGTATTCAAGATTACTTGCATGATTCGCTTGCTGACGTTCCAACTATACCGTATGATCTTCCATTCGAAGCCGTAACAAGCTTTGAACCAGACCTTATTCTTATGGCATATGATGCGAATGTGGAAGGCGATAAATTTGCGCAATACTCCAAAATTGCTCCAACCTTCACCATTGGCGATAAATTGATTGCAGACTGGCGTGCTACTTTGCTGAAAGTCGGAGAGGTTTTTGGAAAGAGTGCAGAAGCGCAAAAAGCTTTGGATGAGTATGATGCAAAAGCGAAAGCTGCTAAAGAAAAACTGCAAAGCGCAATCCCAGGTGAATCAGCTGCAGCTCTTTGGTTTGTACAAGGCAACTTTTATATCGTAAGTGAAAAGCTATCGAGTGGTGATCTTCTTTACAATCAATTAGGTTTGACTGTTCCAGAGGTTGTAAAAGAAGTTTCTGCAACAGGAACGGGCAACTGGAACGCCATTTCGCTAGAAAAACTAGCTGAACTTGATGCCGACCATTTGTTCCTCATTAACAGCGGCACAGATGCGGATTCCCAAGCATTAAGCGATCCAATCTGGAAAAACATCCCTGCTGTGAAAAACGGTAAAATTTATGAGTACCCAAGCACATCAAGCTGGTTGTACGCAGGTACGATTGCTTATTCACAAGTCATTGATGATGTATTGGAAAGCATTGTGAAATAATAGCAGTAGAGTTGAACAAAGGGCTGTACCTCCGTGCGAATTGTGCATTGGGGTACAGTCCTTTTCTATGTGGCAAGCCTTCCGTACCTTTTGAAATCCATGTATAATCATGGAAGATAGGACACTGGACAAGGAGTTGTATAATGATGACTTTTCATATGAAATCAACCGTACCGATTCTTCGCATTTTTGATGAGGCGAAAGCACGAGACTTTTATTTCAATTTCTTGGAATTTAAATGCGATTGGGAGCATCGTTTTGAGCCAGACTTGCCGCTCTATATGCAAATCTCTAATGGCGATTGTGTCATCCATTTATCGGAGCATTATGGCGATAGTACGCCTGGTTCAGCAATCCGCATTGAAGTAGACAATGCCAAGGCGCTTCAAGAGCATTTGTTAGCCAAAAAATATAATTTCGCTAGACCTGGCTTTGATGAAGAATGGAATCAAGTGAGCATTACAGATCCATTTGGAAATCGTCTGCACTTTTATTCTGCTAAGTCTGAGGAAATTAGTTAGATACGGTTGAATTAGAGACATGTGAAGGGGCTGAAATATTGGATCAATTGATTTTAAATATGGCTAGAGAGGTTGCTATTGCTGCAGCTTATGAAGCGGGCCGGCTTACACGTGAGAAGTTTGGAACATTGGATCATTATGAAGAAAAAGGCGACCATGGCGATATCGTTACGGAAGTCGATTATTTGGCAGAGAGCATCATACTAAATAAAATTAGAAGCGTATTCCCCGATCATCGCATTCGATCAGAGGAATATGGCGAGAATGATCTGACTAGCGAATGGCTGTGGTTGGTCGATCCACTTGATGGAACTAATAATTTTGCGGTTGGATTGCCGTTGTTCGGCATCTCGATCACGCTCTCTTATAACTTTAAACCGGTGTTGGCGGTCATTTATGAGCCGATGACAGATCGTTTGTACGTGGCAAGCTCAGGCGAAGGCACTCTATGCAATGCTAGGCCAATACATATGAAACAATCAAAGGCTTTTGCAAAAGCGAGAGTTGGCTGGATACAAGGTCATGCGGTGCAAAATGAACAGCGTGCCGTAACGCTTAGACATTACATAGACGTTAACACGAAGCGGATGATGCGGCTGTGGGCGCCAACGCTGCAATGGACGATGCTTGCCAGAGGGGATTTGGATGCAATTATCGTTTACAACTCGGAGGGCGAGGATCTATATTCAGGTATCTTAATGGTTCAGGAAGCGGGCGGCGTTGTCATTGATTATGAAGGCAATTCTTTTAAGGGCGTAAATGAAGAGCCTTATTTAATTGCATGCCACCCTGATCATCAGACCTATTTTATGAACCTTGTTAAAGAAGGACTGGCAACGTAAGAAAAGGATGGAAATCGCTTTATTCGTATAAAATAAGGAAACAGTTTTTGGGTAGTGATCGACCCGCTAAGGAGAGACAACATGGTAGAAGCACTCATAGGAAGCTTTATTTCTGCAATGGCTACCGTGCTAGGCGCGGTTCCGCTGCTCTTTGTCAAAAGCCTTTCGGAAAAATGGAAGGACATATTGATTGCTTTTACAGCTGGCATCATGGTTTCTGCGTCTACCTTTGGCTTGCTGCCGCAAGCTCTCAAGGAATCTGGGCTAATCCCACTGACGTTAGGACTTTTAATTGGCGTGATTGCGCTTGACCTCATTGAAAAAAATCTACCCCATATCGATATTGAGCAAAAAAGAGGGATCTCATCCTTTGACAGCAAGTCGCTGCTCGTCATATTTGCATTAATCATCCATAACATTCCGGAGGGCTTAAGCACCGGCTTTAGTTATGCAAGTACGAATGGCGGACTTGGACCGATGGTAGCTATTGCAATCGGGGCTCAGAACATGCCGGAAGGGCTCGTCCTTGCCATCTTCCTTATTCATTCCAAGGTGAGCAAGCTGAAGCTTATGCTAATCGTAACCTTGACGGGTCTAATGGAGGTTGTCTCTGCGATAGTCGGTTATTTTGCCGCAAGTTATGTGGCTGGGCTTATTGGCTATGGACTTGCGTTTGCATCTGGTGCTATGTTGTTCATCGTCTATAAGGAGCTAATTCCTGAGACACATGGACATGGTTATGAACGTTCTGCAACCTATTCCTTTATCATAGGGCTGCTTGTGATGGTGTATATTAGTCATTTCTTTGGTTAATCATTCCAAAATCAAGATGTAATTTTTACGGGAAGCACAAACTTTATATTTTAATTGGTTTTTCAAGCTTTATTCGTTTACAATGAACGATAGAAAAGGGAGGTATCATAATATGTCGAAGATAAACAGGATGTTGCTTGACGTTGATACAGGCATTGATGATGCTTTAGCCATCTTATATGCACTGCTTTCACCAGAGATTAAGGTAGAGGGTATTACGACGGGATTTGGGAATATCGACGTTGAACAAGCTACGGAAAATACGCTGCGTGTCATTCAAGTTGCAAATTGCGGTTATGAGGTTCCCGTTGCGAAGGGTGCATCAGGTCCGCTCAAGCGTGTGTTCCCAGGCGCTGTCGCTCATATTCATGGACATAATGGCATCGGCGATGCAGAATTGCCGCCAACTCATCAGAAGCCTCTGGAGGGTATATCTGCTGCGGAATTCATCGTTCAGAAAGTGAATGAGAGCCCAGGAGAGCTTATTCTTGTAACTGTAGGCAGACAAACGAATCTAGCTCTCGCTCTACAGCTAGATCCTTCCATTGTAACGAAATTCAAAAAGGTCGTTATTATGGGTGGAACAGTATTCGCACCAGGCAACATTACACCCGTGAGCGAAGCAAATCTGTACGGTGATCCAGAGGCAGCAGCGCTAGTATTCGAATCAGAGCTTCCAATTACAATTGTCGGCTTGGATGTAACACAGAAGACTCGTCTTACAAAAACACATATGGAGCAATTATCACGCGAGATTGCTGATGATAAACATGAAATCCTTGATTTCCTAAATGTCGCTTTAGAGCGTTATTTTGAATTTTATGCATTTTCTAATCACTTTGACGGCGAATGCGCAATGCATGATCCGTTAGCTGTTATTGTAGCTATTAATCCTTCTCTCGTGAAAATAGAAACGATGAATGCGGTTATTGACTGCGGTGAAGGTTTAACGGCAGGGATGATCATTACGGATCTCAGAGTACGTTCGGTTGTAGGCCGTCCTGTTGATTTCTGTTTGGAAGTTGAGCAGGAGAGAGCGATCTCCCAGCTATTATCCGTATTTAAAAAAGGGGAATAATCATCAATGGAGCAGAGGCATTCACGCGAGTCCAGATGTTACAAAACGGCAAGAGTATTTCCGCCGGACGTCAACAATCACAATACATTGTTTGGCGGGAAACTAATGGCTTACATCGACGATATTGCTTCGATTGCAGCAACCAAGCATTGCCGGCGTTCAGTCGTGACCGCCTCCACAGACTCTGTTGATTTTTTGCATCCCATCAGACCTTCTGATTCGGTATGTTTAGAAGCGTTCGTGACGTGGACAGGCCGAACCTCAGTAGAGGTTTTTGTGAAGGTGATCAAAGAGGATTTGTTAAGCGGCGAACGTAAAATTGCAGCAACCTCTTTTTTAACCTTTGTTGCACTGGACGAGAATCGGAAGCCCGTTCCTGTACCAATCGTTGTACCGGAATCGGATGAGGAGATAAAACTGTTCGAGACAGCTGAACACCGAGCGGACATGCGCAAGGTGAGAAGAGATGAAAGCAAAAAGTTTGCTGGATTTTTGACGGTTACTTATCCTTGGGATTAACTTTTGATTTCTCAAAAGACTGCGTCAGCATAAAAATTGCTGTCGGGGTCTTTTTTTTGATGAAATTTAATGTTTAGCATTATATTTGTTGAATCGCTTGCTGTTTTTTTGGGGGTATTGAGAGAAAATCCAGTGTACTTGTATCGATTTATGTGTAAAAATGATCCGAAATACGGGTGTGGAACAAATGTTCTCATATAATTTAGCCTAATTAGATGATATTTTTCATCATCTTGGGCAAAATTGACTTAAATGCCGATCTGAAAGGAGATATTGCATTAAGAATTGGGTGAATTGACTAAAATTAATGGTTTTTATCCCCAATATGCTCATTTCGCGAGTGGGGAACATTTGTTTCCTTTTTATGTTTTAGCGCTCAGATAGTAAAGGCAGCTCTTTTTATCGGAGCTGCCTAAACATTAGATTAGCAGCTTTTGTCCTTTTTCTTCGGTATAGCTTCGTCGTTTCTGCTTTGCTTATCACCAAATTGATCGAGTCGAGATGGACTTGAAGCTGGTCCATCATTATCAGGTTTATTATTTCTTCCTGTCAATGTCATCACCTCCAGCATTATAGGGTGAGCAGGATCTGTCCATTTCATACCCACAAAAATCGATGAATTGGAGCCTGTTTGTCCAGTTAGACGTAGTAGTGTATGTACAACATTTTTTTCAGTCTTATTATTCAGAGTATGGAGAGTGCTGCAGGATGAATTTTACTTTCGTTTTTACACGTGCATTTTTGTTAAGTTTAATGGGTGCAATCGGGTTCATATGGATATCCATTTGGATTGGCGATCAGCGAATTGCAAATTTTGATCAGAGCATCATCAGTAAAATTCAAGGAGCGGAATCTGATACTCTTACAGCGATAATGAAGTTTTTTTCGTTTATTGGATCAGGAGTTATGGTTTCTATTTTAGCGATCATCATGTTAGTCGTATTAGCAAAATTGCAATATAGAAGAGAACTGTACTTCTTTGCAGGAATCTTAATTGGATCAACCATTTTAAATAGTGTGCTAAAATTGAGTTTTCAACGTGTCAGGCCAACGATTTACCGCATTATTGAAGAAAATGGCTACAGTTTTCCGAGTGGACATTCCATGGCCGCTTTCACTTTTTACGGGATTATCATTTTTCTATTATGGAAGCATATTCCGAAGGCGTATTGGCGTGTCATTTTGATCTTAGTTGGTTCAGTTATGATACTGGGGATAGGGATTAGCCGGATTTATTTAGGGGTCCATTTTCCAAGTGATATTGTAGGTGGATATTTGGCTAGTGGGACATGGCTTGCTGTATCGATCGGTTTGTATCAGTATGTGCTCGATAGAAGAAATCGCAAATTGAAAAGTTAACTGGGCTGGGACTTTATCAAGCATCATTGAATGTTTATGGAGGATTAGAACAACATGTTTGGTCAAAATCATCCTAATTCTTAATAAAATGATCGGAAGAGAGTGTCTTTTTCCGGTCATTTTTTTGTAAAGTGTAGAGACTATTTGGTATAGTTGTCGTTAATGACGAAGCATTGAGGAGTAAATATGAATTGTATTGCTATCCAACATTATTATAAAGTGAAGAGAGAAATCACAAGTGTAGAACAAAAAACAGTAGTGGATGAACGTGTTATGTATTTATACAAAGAGAAAATTGTTACTAAGTACCGTGAATTTCCGATAACGGAAGTATTCGATTTATCGTATAAACCGATTGGCGGGGATGGCGGTATTTTCTATTTGCACACGCTGCAGGGTGTTTTCTCGTATATGCTATCCACAGATCCAGCGTCTTTTATAGAAGCGTTTAAGGATTTAAGCAGCTCTTCTCCAAAAGAATGATTCATGTTGAAAATGAACCAATAGCGTTGTAGCTCTTGATGAGACCGCCCTTGATTAAAGGCGGTCTTTCCATGTTTAAACAGGTATCCATTTTGCCGTATATGAAGAAGGACGAACCTTACTGCTGTAATCTTAGCTGTAATCTTAATGGAAGCTTAATTGTTAGCCCAATAATGAATAAGAGTTAAGGTCTAGTTAAAGCTGAGTTACACAAGATCTAAGAGTGGTTTGTTAGAATGAGGAAGACAAAAGCAAAGCTATATAAATAAGCAGGTGATTTATCGGAGATTCAACTGAATTGGTTAAAACAAAGAATGTAGAATAAGGGGAGAAAATGAATGATGAAAAAAATACTTAGATTTTTACTTAAAGCTGTAATTGTCATTATTATAGCTATTGTAGTTTTTCTAGCCGTCGTTTTTATCGTTAATATCATCAGCAATAAAACGGACAAAGATAAAATCGTATCTTATGGTCAGCTTGTACCTGTAGACGGGAAAAATATGAATGTTTTGATTCAAGGCGATGGCAAAGAAACGGTTGTGGTGCTGCCTGGTTACGGAACTGGAGCGCCAGCGCTTGATTTCAAACCACTAATTGATGAGTTGGCACCATTTTACAAAGTAGTCGTGATTGAGCCATTTGGGTATGGCTTAAGTGACGTTACAGAAAAAGAACGTACTACTGAAAATATAGTGAAAGAAATTCATGAAGCGCTGCAACAGCTAAATATTAACCGCTACACGTTAATGGGCCACTCTATAGCTGGTATTTACGGTCTAGATTATGTGAACAAATATGAGAATGAAGTTACAGCATTTGTTGGGATAGACAGCAGTGTTCCAACGCAAGGCGGTTTAGATGAACCATTTCCATCAGATGTTTATAAAATACTCAAAAAGACTGGTTTCTTGCGATTGTTATCAAAACTAACCGACGATCAGCTTATTGCACCAGAAGTTAATGATGAAATGAGAGAACAGATTAGAATAATCTCTCTCAAAAATATGATGAATCCCAATATCATTAGTGAAGGGGAAAATTTCAAGCCTAATTTTGCCGCTGTTGAGAATTCGAAATTCCCGAAAGACCTTCCTGTTATTTTCTTTTTAGAAGCGAATAATACGGATGTTGAAGGCTGGGAAAAATTGCATGAAGRACAGATAAAAGATCTAGTTCATGGAAAATTGATGACATTTGAAGGCACGCATTATCTACACCATACAAGGTCCAAAGAAATCGTGGAAAACTATAGGAGCTTTATGGAGGATGTAAATAAAGGCCAGTAGAAAGTTCCGGCCATATACAATTGAATATGAAGCAGGCGTTCCTGGACTACTGCCGGGAGCGCCTTTTTTCGTGTTAAGTATGATAATACATAGAAGAAACCCCGATTTTGTTTCCTTAAGCTTGGATTTGAAAACCCTGAAATCATCATCTACCTTTCTATACAAAAGTGAACAGCCGGAATGAGAGAAGTAGGGAAATAAACTGACAGCGTGATCCTTCCGGAGCTTATGCTTTTAGAAAGGGTTGGGATAATCAGCAGCTTGGAAGAAGGGAGAAATAGAAATGAAGTATTGGGCTTTGCGATATAATATGGTAAAATCTTCAACTCCATAAACGCAGAGACGATCCCACATGTAGCGTCATCTTTCAGAGAAATTATCTCTCAATAACCGTTGTTTCCGGAGTTCCTGGATTTGAAGACATCCCAAGAGGAGGAAAACAGAAATGAAGAAGAAGATGGTTACGACTTTATGCGGTACCATGATACTTTTGGTGGGCATAGGCACAGGTGCTTACGCGAGCTCGAATCTCCAAGAAATTAAAGCGTTGTTAAACGGAGATTTAAAAATCAGAGTGAATGGGGAGATTACCCCTCTCAAAGATGGCAATGGCAAAGCGGTACTTCCTATTACTTATAAAGGAACTACATATCTTCCGGTACGATCTGTTTCTGAGCTGCTGGATGTTCCGGTGAAATATGACGGGACAGCCAAAGAGGTGATTATTGGCGAACAGCAGGCAGGCATACCCGTGAAGCAGGAGGATTTCAACACCAGTCTGCATACCAAGGATCCTGCACTGACCAAATACGGCGGCAAAAATTATAAGGAAGTTCTGTACAGCGCACCTAATTCCAATATTAAATATACCGCGCTCAGCCCTAACGGCAAATATCAGAAGCTTGTTCTGCAATTCGCTGCGATCGGCAAGGAAGTGGAGATTCTTGAAATTAGGGATAATGATAAGAATGTGCTCCTTAAAAAAGTAGAGAAGATTTCGCCTAATAGTGATCTCCAGACGATTGAGGTAGATATTTCTGGAGTAAAGAATATCGCAATAAATGTGACACAAGCTGTTGACGGCGGGTTCATTATTCCGCTAGATACTTCAATTTACAAGTAAGATTAAGCAAAGAAGCCCACAATGCCCGTATAGGCGTAGTGGGCTTTTTTTCATGTGAAATTACATTAGATTTTTTCTTGTTCTTTTGGTTTGAATGACAGACTCATTCTTTAAAATAGGGCGTAATCCCGCTTGAATATAGGTTCTCCACTAACTTGAAAAATTGTTCTGACGATAAATCCTTTTGACGCTGGAGCCAAAGACGAAATAAAGAAAGGGAAGTTGTCAGGTAAAACTCAATTAAGTATGGCGTTAAGGAATGGTTTTGCGGAATGTTTAATTCTAATTGATCCAAAGTGATTTCATTTTTTAAGCGTTTTAAAAAATGGGCACTTCCATAATCACCCAAAAGGGCATTGAGAACCAGGAGATGTTCTCTTTTGTCCAGACAATAGAGCGTATCTTGAACCGTATGCATCGATAGCTCTTTATTCGCCAATTCTTTTTTCATTTCATTCAATAAGTCATTTTCAATAGAGTCTAACAATTCGTAAATGTCGGTAAAGTATTGATAAAAGGTGCTGCGGTTATATCCTGACTTATTCGCAATTTCCTGAACCGAAATTTTCTCAATCGGCTTTTGGCTATATAACTCACAAAAAACTTCTACAAACTGTTGTCTTGTTTTCTCCGTTATTTGGGGTTGCTTTTTCATGTTTCCCTCCTACTAGCGATAAAAATATCATCCGACAAATAATAAAAAACTGATGGTTGATCAAGGAATAATGAAGATTTATAATCACATCATACAACATGTTGTCTGATAATCAAAAAGGAAATGTTAATAAGTAGGGGTGGTTTAAATGTCAGCAAAACAAGTTAGAATTTTAATTTTTGGTGCAGGTGTCATCGGGAGCATGTACGCAATTAAGCTTATTGAAGCAGGGTTTGACGTTACCCTGTTTGCACATTCTAATAGATTTAAATCATTAAGAGAAAATGGCCTGCAATATAAAGAAAAAGATACAGTTAGATCGATACAAGTGAATGTCATCGATACGCTYGAAAATGACGATATATACGATTTTATTTTCGTTACCGTTCGTTATGATCGGTCCGAATCAGCGTTGTTAGCGCTAAAAGATAATCAAAGCAAAAATATAGTTACGATGACGAGTAATTCAATTGGATTTTCTTCTTGGCTGGATATCGTAGGGGATAGACTTTTACCAGCTTTTCCAGGCTTCGGCGGACAGATTAAAGATGGAGTATTGCATGCTCGATTTCTACCAAAGATTATAGCAGCAACTGCATTTGGAGAAATAAATGGTGTAGTGACAGAACGCATAGAAAACCTCGCAAAATTATTTAAAACAGCAAAGCTTCCTTACGTTATTAAAAAGGATATGCAGGCGTATCTAATCACACATTCCGTATCAGACATTGCCATGTTAAGCGTTTTGCATTCTGAGAATAAGATAATTGACAAAAAAACAGTCAGAACCAGAAAGACGGCACGCAAAATAACAGTCACCTTAAAAGCGTATCTCAGGGCAATACAAAAAGCTGGCGTTTCAATAGATCCACCAATGCTTAAAATAGTGCTTAAATTTCCAAACTTATTTTTGGATATTTTCTTTATGACATGGCTACGAACTAAAATGGTTAGGGATATGATGTTGCCGGATTATGCGAATAATGCTAACAATGAGATTGTGCAGCTAAGTTATGATTTAATGAAATTTTTAAATCAAAATGATATCAAATCGGAAATACATGTTCAGTAACTGTTTTGTTGAAATATTATGGTATTTTTTTTTCTGCAACAAAAAAGAGAAGAAAGTAAAAAGTAGATATACGTTATTAATGCATGTTTGTGTCGCAACATAACAAATCGATTATCTAGCATGAAAGCATTTAAAGAAGGTTCAATTCAGCTGAAGTCAATAAATAGTTAATACGCAATAAGATAACAAAGTATCAATGATATGAATGTTGAGATTACCTTTAAGACTAATCCGAAGACCGGATTAGTGAAGTTGTTTTTATTTCTGATTTAGAAATAATCATACATTGACAACAGATACAGAATAAAGGTTTTTGTACAGATGTCCCAGTAATTAGCGTTAAACTAAGGGGCAGAATAGCGCAACTTCCAACTACTGGAATCGTATAAGTAATTGGTGAGTTTACGACCATACATTTACAATTGAGTGTTTTTAAGGAGTGAGAAAATGAGTGTTTACTCGAAACACATTAGAATAATCATTCTTGGTGTTGTTTTAACCATTTGCGTAGTGGGAGTTACTATGGCTTTTCAAAGCGATGCTAAAAGCACGATTAATCAAAGCCTCACAAATCTTCCTAGCTATCCTGAAAATGAAAATGGACAGACATACGGTTCTGCCAATGAAAGCACTTCCGTTGAAATGCAACCTGACTTAATTTTTTCAGGAAGTGTGAATGGCATTGCAGGATACTTGCTGAAAAAAGATTATCTCGGTGAACTTAGTCGTAATGTCCCACTGTATGATGTTGATGGAGTAAACATAATTGGTTCTTTGTATATTAGCCCTAAGAATATGAACTATCCTAAAAATAAAAACGGACAGACATACGGTTCTGCTGCAGATGCAACTTCCTACGAAACGGGACCTGATTTAATTAGTGCAACAGGTGTGGATGGCACTACGGGATATTTGCTAAAAAAAGATATAGACGGTGAGCAGCCTAAGACACCCGAGGAAGCTCTAGCTATACAAAACAGTAGACCCCCAGGTGGTTATGATATCCCGCTATATGACATTGATGGTAAAACCGTTATTGGTGTCTTTCATATTGGAGGCAATTGATAAAAAAAATGTCTTTCAATTGTTTAGCTAACGGGAGGTTTAGTGGAGGGTAAGCAGGTGCTGAACGAGTTGAGTGTCTTATTTGTGAACTTTGCGATGGACTAGCCCGCAATTCAAAGTAAGTCCATTGTCCATGAGAAAGTATCTAAGTTTTACTTTGAACGGCTGCAAAAGTTGAAGGAAACAGTGCACTAAAGGGAGACAATAGCGTAATATCCAGGGAGCAATTCGCCGTTGCGGCAACTGCTCCTTCTGTCATTAAGCTAAAGAGTAGGTTAGTGCAGTATTCTGTTCAAGGTCTGGGCTTCAAGACACGAGAAATTCGTGTTCATAAATCGCTTGAATCCTTTCCAGAACGTTCTGCGCCTGCTCTTTAAACTTTAATTCCGCAACCCGTCCTTTTAGCAAAAATACGCCGTTCTCATGATGGTGTTCACCAATAGCCCCTTCATACAGCTTGTTAGCACCGAGGGTAGGAGGCGAGAAAAATAGCTTCATCAATACTTCAACCAAAACGGGTAGTCCGGATTGTTTCCCTTTTCTAAGTGTATTGTTGCTACCTGGGTCAACGCTACGGATCTTGATACCATTCTTGGCGAGCTGCGGTGCAATGGCCTGAGTCCACAGAGAAAGAGCTAGCTTTGAGGTCGCGTAAGGACCAAGCAACTTGCGAAAGGTTTTGGGATGCTCCAGGTCTTCGATCGAAAACTCTTTTGTAAATTTTAGAGCTGAAGATGAGGTATTGATTACCGTTTTTAAACGACTGATTTTAATTAGTTCCTTCAATTCCATCAGAATAATATACGGAACGACAGTCATCAGTTCATAATGTTTCTCGCGTCCTTGTTTCGAATAGCTCAGCTCGGGAAAAGACCCTCCGGCGTTATTGAACAAAATATCGATCCGCTGCTCCTTGCTTTTGATCTCTTCCAAAGTAAGTCTCAAGCAGGCATAATCGGCGAGATCATCCGTTTTATAAATTCGAAGCGAACCGCTCTTGACCGCATTCTGGATGCTCCTATCGTCGGCTGGAAAATCAGAACGGTTTACAGCAACCACATGCCAGTTCTCCGACAGTAATTTCCGTGTTAGTTCTAACCCGATCCCAGCGCTTGCGCCTGTAATCAATGCGATATGTTCACTCTGGTCCTTGTTCATTGTACATCTCCTTTTTAATTTGATTCGATAGTGCACATTCTATAACTTGAAGTCGACTCCAAGTCAAGACGCGAAAACAAAGCTTTTCTCCAAGGATAAGAGATTTGACTTAGAGCCAGCTTCAAGATGTATAATGTACAAAAATCAATCTTAGGGAGGGAACAGGATGAAGGAAGAGCAATGCTTTACGATAAAGCAAACCGCTGGACATACCGGAATTACTGAGGATACGATTCGTTATTACGAAAAGATCGGGTTGCTGCCTCGCGCAGAGCGGAAGGATAACGGGCACCGCATCTATCGGCAGGAGGACATCAATACGATCCGGCTGATAGCATGCCTGAAAAAAACGGGGATGCTGCTAGAGGAAATTCGACCTTTTTTGGCGGTCTCGGCCGATACTGATCCCGCGGAATATCCGGAGCTTGTTGAACTCTTAAGAAGTCATCGTGAAAATATTATCAGCCAGATCACATCACTGCAGCAAGTTGTTGATTTTATCGACATGAAGTTGGAGGAGGGGAGATATAGACGGGACTGCAAGGATGAGTGTCTAGACGGCGTACCAGAGAAAATGTTGGGTGAACCGAAAACAAAGCCTGTCTCACCCGGCGAGATGAGGTATTTTTCCGTATCGGCCAAAGCGGGCAAGTCACATGCTTCCGCAAGATAAGCTCGCCATAACAAGAGTTTAGTTCAATAGCATACAACGATGAGCAGGCGCTGTAGTGACCTGCTCATTTCATTAAACTCCCTCATAGAATAAGGTTTTTCTCACGAATACTCGCGAATTCGCAGGATTTCACATATAGATTTAAATAGGAGTTTAAATGATTACATAACATGGGCTAGGCAGTTCCGTTTGAGGGCATGCGGGAATAGAAGGTGTTGGTCTATTTACAACATCTTCCTCAGAAAGATTTGCTGCACGCCTCTCTCCACAAGGTCCTTGGGATTCACTCTCCCAAATCTCAACGGGTCTAAGCCCTTACATTCCTTCGTCCTATCTTACCAAGGTGTGGAGTCCGATCAACCGATCAAC
>NZ_JBFRGC010000039.1:0-68333 GCF_052115145.1 Paenibacillus sp. 2TAB26 | reverse complement strand
AGTCTTACAGGCAGGTTACCCACGTGTTACTCACCCGTCCGCCGCTAAGTATCAGAGGTGCAAGCACCTCATCAACTCCGCTCGACTTGCATGTATTAGGCACGCCGCCAGCGTTCGTCCTGAGCCAGGATCAAACTCTCCAAATTGGTTGTTTGACTTGCTCATAACTTTTATCGCTATATTTGCTCATCCCGAAGGATTTGCAAGGCAGTTTTTACTCGTTGTTCAGTTTTCAAAGAACAATTCATTCTTTCGTGTCAACCGCGTGTGTCTCAGCGGCGACAAGAAATAATATATCACAGGGGCCCAATTAAATGCAACCCCTTTTTTAAAAAAAGTTTTAAAACTTGATTTTATCGATAAGAACGCGCATTTAATGCATAACGCGATAGCTCTTTCGGGGAGGCAATACGTGCGTACATACGGAAGATGATCTTATATCTTCTGGTTATCGCTTGCTTAATATCACCATCTAATCTTGAATCATTCAAGTCGAGCAGCATTTCATCCAGCTCTTTGCGAAGGACGTAGTCGAGTTCTTTGCATTCTTTATCGTTGAATAGTATTCCGAGCATAGCCGTGAGTGACCTCCTTAAGTTGAAAAGCGCAACTTGATCGTCCTTTAACGAACAAAAAAGCAACATCTCACGCAAATGCGTTTCGACACTGCTTTACTGTTATGCTCAAATATTGGAAAAATTATTACATCTGTAACAACCATAATGTAATTGTACTTTCAATTACCGCCGCAATAAGCAGTGTAATCGTCAAAATAACCATGACAGGAACGGTACGAACAACGAAGCTTTCAAGCTCTCGGCTTATATTCCCTGTCTTAGATCTTGCAAATACAAGTGATCCGACCGCTTTGAAGATGAGTACTCCAAAACGCATGCCATAAGCACATGCAATAATAATCGCGGGAATTTCCAGAATTCCGTGCGGCAGCAAACCTTTAACAATAAGCTCCATCACATACCCGCCGCCATGAAGCTCAGCTGTCGTTTTCAGTAAATAACCGATCATCATTCCATTTACAACTAAGAAAAAGAAAGGCAATACCCCAAACAAAGCACCTAAGTACATAACCAGTATCGATTTGACCGCATTATTCAAAAAAATGAAAATCATCATCGTTAACGTTGGATTTTTGGAATCATCGATCATTTCAGCGAGCTGTCCTAGCCCCTTCAGCTGTTCATCAAGAAAAGCTCTGAACGCCGGGTTCGTGCCTCCGATAACCATGCCTGCTAAAAATAATATGGATCCAAACGCTATATAGGGATTCATTTGCTTAAAATGCTCCCAAATCAAACGCCATTTAAACATTTTATCCCCTCCGCAGCTTGTAAGTTCGCAAGATGGATGAATATCTCTGTAGTACGAGCATAGATTGTACTACAAGCGTAAACGACGGCAGCCTTCGTTGGAGGCAAATACTCGTTTCGCAATTAAGGATAAGTGAAGTATAAAGATCGGATTTATACTTTCTTATCTTTGTACAAGCTTCCATTAGAGAGGAGTGCCCCCTTCCCAATGAACGTTTTTTATGTACTGAATGGCCGAAAGTTGAAAAGGTATTTCTTAATTGCTATCGCTGTCGTATTTTCCATTGGTATCATTTATGCCGAACGTGACAACATCACCGTCTTTGCTCCGCAGCAGCCGGCTGCAATCTACAGCGTACCCACTGATAAAAAGGTTGTTGCTCTTACCTTTGACATTAGTTGGGGCGATAAACGCACGGAACCCATTCTTAATGTGCTAAAAGAGAAAAACATTAAGCAGGCTACCTTCTTCTTATCTTCACCATGGAGCCAGTCCCATCCCGAGATCGTCAGAAAGATTCAAGAGGCTGGTTATGAAATAGGCAGCCATGGTCACAAGCATGATAATTACAGCAAGCTTAGCGATGAAGAAATTCGCAAACAAATTACGACTGCACACACCATTTTATCCGACGTAACGGGAAAACAACCGAAATTGATCCGACTTCCTAACGGAGATTTTGACAAGCGGGTACTGCGCATTGCTGAAGAGCTGCAATATAAGGTAATTCAGTGGGATACGGATTCACTCGACTGGATGAACATCGGCACCGACAAAATTATTAATCGGGTCGTTACGCGTGCTCATCCTGGCGACATCATTTTGTTCCATGCGAGTGATTCCGTAAAGCAGACACATGAGGCGCTTCCGATCGTTATTGATCAGCTGCGTGAAAAAGGCTATGAGTTTGTTACGGTAACCGACCTCATCACACAAACTGAGGTTGACGGCAAAGCGGTGCAGGACAAGACATCCTCTACATTCCCGCAAATTAATGCTGCTGAACTAGAATATTAAGTTAAACGACCGGCTTCGCAGCAATCGCTGCTGAGTCGGTTGTTTCTTTTTTGACCAAACGGTGCATCATCATAATTTGGTATGCATTGCAGACGAATAAAGGAACCATCATAAATACAATAGCAGATACGTTCGTTTCACCTTGCAGCGCAGGCCAAGACTCAATGAATGTAATGAAGAACATCAAAAACATGGTTGGCACAAAAGCGGTTTTGTTCGTTTGCTTAACCTTGAACCATGATACTGCAACAGATAATAGAAGCAGGGTAAGCGGCAATGTCCAGAAAAACCAGTTGTTCAGGCGCTGCTCATACAACATATACCCCAGCCCTATTGCTGCGAATAACGTCGTATAGCCTTGCAGCGCATTCCATAAATATTTTTTGCCGAATACGCTAAGAGCGATGTAGTTTAACGTTAAATAAGCGAAAAAGCCCATTTGGCTAAATGCTCCAATCATTAAACCGACCAAACCCATCATTAATGCATTAAAGCCGACAGCTTTAAAGCCTAAGAACCCAAACTCCGGATCTACCCAAGCCATCAACGCACCGGTAATTACGCAGGCAAGCCCGCCTACTACCATGCCGCTCCAAAATAAAAAGAACCACTTTTTTAAATTCACGTTCATTATCCTCCTGTTATCCACATTACCCTTTATTTTACCACGTTCACAATAAAAAGCTAAAGTCTGTCCATGATAATCCGGTGAACTTTGTACATAATAACTATACGATCCATCACTTTTCGAACGATTTGTTTATCCAAACGGTATGCAGCAGCAATGACATAGGAAGGAGCTTGCGAATCATGYGTAAGAGCTTTGCTTTATTTTCGGTTATTACAGCCATGTTATTTGTTTTATCAGGCTGTGGCGCCGAGTCCTCTGGAGGTAGTAATGAGCAGGTCAGCTACAAGGATTTAAAAACGATGGTTATTGATATCCTCAAAACGGAGGATGCCCAAAAAGCACTGCAGGAGTCATCACAGCAAATTTCCGGTTATAGTGGCCAAACCTCTAAGCTGCTGTCTGTGCAGGATCAGGAGGAGGTTCGCTTAGCGGTTAAGGATGTCCTTATTTCTCCTCAGTACGACAAGGTAATCAAAAAGCTTATGGTTGATCCACGTTTCGCGGGGGAATTTGCCAAATCCGTTAATAAGCAAAATAAACAAATCCATAAAGAACTAATAAAGGACCCCTCCTATCAAGCTGATTTAATTAAGGTGCTTAAAAACCCTGAAATGGACAAGATGATTCTTGAGGTGCTGCAAAGTACGCAATACCGCAAGGAAGTGATGTCCCTTATGCAGGATGCGATGCAAAATCCATTGTTTCGACTTGAAGTGCTTGATCTGATGAAAAAAGCAGTACAAGAAGAGCTTAAACCAAGCCCAGACCAGAAAGTAGATAAAAAGAAAGAAGAATCGGGCGGTGAGCAAAAATCCGATGAGGAAGGCGGCGGCGGGGACGATTCAGGCGGCGGTGATGAACAAGGCGGCGATTCGGCTATGTAGCGGTAGAAGTATTGTTTTCACTGCATAAAATGAATTCAAAAAAGCCCGAACAGGTTGTCCGCATGGCAGCAAGGATTAGCTGCCTTAGACAATGGTTCGGGCTTTTGTTATTTGACTATTTGCCGCATTTCGCTAATACGCTGTCTGCAAGCTCCAAGTACATCTTCCCTGTTTCAGTATCGGCTTTGTATACCGACGGTGCAAAGTCAGGCTCAGATACATGATTGTCTGGCGCCCCCAATGGAATTTGAGCAAGCAGATCTGAATGAAGCGTCTCTGCGAGGCGTGCGCCGCCACCGCGGCCAAATACATATTCTCTCTCGCCGGTAACTTTAGATTCGAAATAGGACATATTCTCAACGATTCCAATGATTTCGTGTTCTGTCTTAATCGCCATTGCGCCTGCCCTAGCTGCAACGAATGCTGCTGTAGCATGCGGGGTAGTTACGATAATTTCTTTGCTTTGCGGAATAATCTGATGAACATCAAGCGCCACATCTCCCGTACCCGGCGGAAGGTCTAGCAGCAGGTAGTCAAGCTCGCCCCATTCAATCTCTTGGAAGAAGTTGCGCAGCATTTTGCCAAGCATCGGTCCGCGCCACACGATTGGGCTGTTGTCCTCTACGAAGAAGCCCATGGACATCACCTTAACGCCAAACTTCTCGATTGGGATGACCCGTTCATTCACAACATCCGGGCGCTCTTCAATCCCCATCATATCCGGCACGCTGAAACCGTAGATATCCGCATCGATGATGCCGACGCGCTTGCCCCTGCGTGCTAAAGCGACCGCCAAGTTGACGGTCACTGTCGATTTGCCGACGCCGCCCTTGCCGCTCGCGACGGCGATGAACTGCACCCCGCTGGCAGGATCCAGCAGCGGGTTAGCTAAGCCGGCCCCATGCCCCTGAACGGGCGCTGGGCCGCTAGATTTGCCAGCACCGGCGCTAGCCGCAGCCGGTGCTGCAGCTGCCGCTGGCGGCGGCGTAGACGCGCCTGCGCCTGCGGCAGGCGCTGCCTCGGCCCGAAACCGGAAATGCACGGTTTCGGCGCCCAGGCGCGCCAGCGCCTCGCGGAGCGAGGCTTCCAGCGCGGGCTCCATTGCCGCGCCAGACCCAAGGACCGTCATCGAAACTTGACGGTCCCGAACCATTACATCGCGGATGGTAACCCCATCCGCTTTATGCTGTGCCGTCACGATTTCGACGGCCTCTATAACTTGCTCTCGTGTCAACATAGGTTGTGTCCCACCTTTATATAATTAAAACTATATAATAGTTAGTATAACACAGTAAGCCCATGAACCAAGTCATAGGGTGCACCTTTGCTTCATTTTCGGCGAAAGGTTTCTTACTTGTCGGTTACCTCATCTTGCAACACGCTTCCGCTCAGCTTCTCCCCTGCAGTATATCTTAGAATACCCTCATAGATGGAGGCAGCTACTGATCTTTGGTACTCCGTATCCGCAAGTCGCTGTGATTCCCCAGGGTTAGATAGAAAGCCCACCTCAACGAGTGCCGTCGGAATGTTCTCGATTGCCTTCAGCACATAAACATCCTTCACAGTAGCGGCAACTCTTGTCGTGTTTTCTAAATTGCGTTTAATCTCATCTTGTATGAAGGTTGCGAGAATCCGATTGTCTGGGTGATTGTCCGGATGAAAAAAGGTTTGTGCACCCGTCCACTTAGCTGAAGGGATACTGTTCATATGTATGCTTATGACTGCGACAGGATTGCTATTTTTAATAAGGGACACTCGCTTCTTTAAATCCTCTGTCTTGCGCTTGCTATAAGCTCTTGAATCCCCTGTTGCAAGATCGTAATCCCCTTCCCTTGTCATAACAACGACCGCTCCAGCCTGCTGCAAATAATCGCGCAAATACAGCGCAATCGCTAAGTTTAAATCCTTTTCGATAATGCCCTGCTTACTGACCGCACCGCCGTCTGCCCCGCCATGCCCGGCGTCAATGGCTATAGTCTTGCCCGACAAAGGCAGCGTCCAATAAGACCAGGCTTTTTTTGAAGGCATCGATTGTGTAAGCAATATGCCCGTTAGTGCAATAACCAGCAATCCGATACTGATTCGAATTAAGCCCTTATACGTCAACCAAATGACAACATGCCGATCAATTCGGCGCATAAAAAAACCACCCCGTTTTCCATCAAATGAATACATAGCAGCAAACAGCTTAATCTAGCCAAATGCACACATTCATTTATATGGGACGAGATGGTCGTTTATGAGACAAACCTTAAGTTATTCGGTTAATTAAACTACTGGCTGCTCAGACATGCCTTCAATCAGTATTTTAGCAACCTCAGGACGGGAGAACTCAGGCGGCGGGCAAATGCCATCGCGCAGCAATGCGCGTACCTTCGTACCCGAAAGCGTCAAATGATGCTCCTTGTCATGAGGGCAAGTTTTTGAAGTAGCCATGTTGCCGCACTCTTTGCAGAAGAAGCTGTGCTCGAAATAAAGTGGAGTAATGCCTAGATCTTCTACTGGAATCGTTTTGAGCAGATCCTGAGCTTCATATGTTCCATAGTAGTCGCCTACACCGGCATGATCGCGTCCAACAATAAAATGCGAGCAGCCATAGTTTTTACGAACGAGAGCATGGAAGATCGCCTCACGAGGCCCAGCGTAACGCATAGCTGCCGGGAATACGCCAAGGAATACACGATCCTTCGGGTAATAGTTGTCAAGCAGTGCGAGATAGCTCTTCATCCGTACATTCGCAGGAACATCGTCCGATTTCGTTTCACCAACGAGCGGATTGAGGAAAAGCGCATCAACGATTTCCATTGCTGTTTTTTGAATGTATTCATGCGCGCGGTGAACCGGATTGCGAGTTTGGAAGCCAACAACGGTTTTCCAGCCTTTTTCTGCAAATAAACGACGCGTTTCCGCTGGGTCAAAATAAAACTCGTTAAACTTCTCTGGCTGCGGACGGTTCAGCACCGTAATTTCTCCGCCTACATTTATGGAAGAGCGTTCGAACAGCTTTTGAACACCTGGGTGCTCCAAATCATCTGTCTTGAACACATTCACTGCTTCAACTTTATGGTCAACCGAATAAATGCTATCAATGCTGATAATTGCGTATGTTACGCCATCTTCACCGACTAGCGCTGCACGTTCCCCTGCGGACAGCTCTGCTGCCTTCGCTTCTTCTACAGCAAGCGTAATAGGAATGCTCCATACCGTGCCATTTGCTAGACGCATGTCTTTCACAACTGACTGGTAATCAGCTTCGTTCATAAAACCAGTAAGTGGGGAAAATGCTCCAACTGCGATCAAATCAAGGTCAGATATAGCCCAAGTGTTGATCGTAATCGATTTAAGGGTAGCAGCTTCAGCTAGTAATGCTTCACGTTGTTCGCCCGTAGCGACACGGTTAACGAGTACGCCGCCGTGCGGTAGAATTTGACTCATTGATATTGCTCCTCCTCGAGAGTGCTTATTTATGCAATCCGCATTCTGTTTTTTCTTGACCTGCCCAGCGTCCAGCGCGTGGATCTTCACCAGGCATTACTTTGCGCGTGCACTGCTCGCAACCGATGCTCGGGTAGTTTTGATCATGCAATGGGTTGTAAATAACATCATTCTCGCGAATATAGTTCCATACGTCCTCGGATGTCCAGTGAGCGATTGGATTAAATTTAACGAGCCCGAATTTTGTGTCGTACTCAATTTTTTTGGAATTCGCACGAGTAGGTGCTTGATCGCGGCGAATACCCGTAATCCAAGCATCATATTTCGAAAGAATTTGGGTTAATGGTTTAACTTTACGAATGTTGCAGCATGCGTTCGCATCGGATTTCCAAAGCTCTTCGCCAAACTGAGCAGCTTGCTCCTCAGGTGTAATTTCAGGCTTTACTTCTACGAATGGAATGCCTGGGTAGCGCTTAGCCATCAAATCACGAGTCTCATACGTCTCTTTGAAATGGTAATCCGTATCTAAATAGAAAATGTCCGTTTTCGGGCTAATTTTCTGCAGCATATCAACAAGCACAACATCTTCAGCACCAAAGCTACATGCAAACGTAATATTTGGGAAAGTTTCTACCGCAAACGCAATAATTTCTTCCGGTGTTGCGTTTTCGAGCTCAACTTCCTTTTGTTTGATAAGCGCTTCTTTTTCAAAAAGGTTCATTTTTTTTGCCCTCCGTTTTTAATTCCTAGTAAATTGCTCTGTATAAAAATTATACGTCCAAAAAGTGAAATGTTCAATATAAGTTTTAACCAAAATGAAATAAAGTTTGAAATTTTATTGGACGCACCAAAAAACACCTTATGCGTCTTCCGATCAGCAAAGGTGTTTTTAAGGGAATAGCAGTAAAAAAATCTAAATTGGATGTAGCTTTTCTTCTATAAACAAAAAAATGCCCTCTCTGGCAAGCAGAGAAGACATTTTGAAGTATTAACGTTTCGAGAATTGTGGAGCGCGACGAGCCGCTTTAAGACCGTATTTTTTACGCTCTTTCATACGCGGATCACGAGTTAGGAAGCCAGCACGTTTTAGAGCCGGACGGAATTCAGGGTCTGCTTTAAGCAAAGCACGTGAAATACCGTGACGGATAGCGCCTGCTTGACCGGACATACCGCCGCCGTTAGCAATTACTAGTACATCGTAGTTAGACAATGTGTCAGTAAGGTTAAGCGGTTGTTTTACGATCAGCTTCAATGTTTCTAGACCAAAATATTCATTAAGGTCGCGTTTGTTAATAATGATTCGTCCTTCACCCGGCACAAGACGTACACGTGCAACAGAGTGTTTACGACGACCGGTTCCATAGTATTGCACTTGAGCCATGAAACTTGTCCTCCTCTTTATTACCCGCGAAGTTCGTAAACTTCAGGGTTTTGTGCTTGATGCGGATGTTCAGCACCTGCGTATACTTTAAGTTTAAGCTTCATTTTGTTACCAAGACGGTTCTTAGGCAACATGCCGTGTACAGCCAGTTCGATTACGCGTTCTGGCTTGTTTTTAATCATCTCTTGAGCCGGAGTGGATTTCAATCCGCCGGAGTACATGGAGTGACTGTAGTAAATTTTATCTGACATTTTCTTACCTGTCAGATGGATTTTTTCAGCGTTGATAACAACAACGAAATCGCCTGTATCAACATGTGGCGTAAATGTCGGTTTGTGTTTGCCGCGGATCAGGGCAGCAACTTCACTCGCCAAGCGGCCTAGCGTTTTGCCTTCCGCATCGACGACGAACCATTTACGATCAACTTCAGTTGATTTAGCCATATAAGTGGTACGCATGGATGATCCTCCTTAATTTCATACATTAATCGTTTTTATAACAACGTAAACGTTGATTTGTTTGTTCATTGTTGATAGCCAAGTTTGTGACAATCTCAGTCGGGGCTGTGGGTTAGCCACTTCGAAAGCACAAGTTATATTCTACTATAAAGAATAAGTAAGTGCAAGTAATTTATAGTGATTTATCCCTGTATTTCGCTGGAATATTCAACATCCATCAACATCAATCCATGCGGCATTGCCGTAGGACCAGCAAGCGAACGATTTCGCCCCTCAAGGATGTTTTTGATCTCCGATGAAGCCATCTTCCCTTCGCCAACCCATAGTAAAGTTCCCATAATGACTCGAACCATATTGTACAGAAAACCATTGCCTGTCACGTACATATGCACGATTGGGCCTTCCTGAACAAAATCTGCTTCATAGATCGTACGAATATGATGAGGCTTGGTTGAATGTATCGATGTGAAGGAAGTAAAGTCATGTTTACCTACTAGGTAGCTGAGACCTTCCCGCATCGCATCCACATCAAGCGGCGTCGGATGATGAAAGCGATATTGTCGGCCAAATACATCAGGAAACTTACCAGTA
This sequence comes from Paenibacillus sp. 2TAB26, assembly GCF_052115145.1. Lineage (NCBI taxonomy): Bacteria > Bacillati > Bacillota > Bacilli > Caryophanales > Paenibacillaceae > Paenibacillus > Paenibacillus sp. 2TAB26. Next base: position 58,607 of record NZ_JBFRGC010000039.1, on the reverse strand, counting down.
TCAATCGTATAGCGATACGTTTTGCGCTTAGCGGATCTTCTTGCATGAAAATGTTCTGGCACATCGAATGCTTCAATAATGACGATATCCTTCGGCAACCGCGTATTAAGCGCAATCGCCCATCTCTCTGTCGGAATCGTAGATTCCGTATAGAAATTGAATATTTGTCCCCGCGCATGCACTCCCGCATCTGTGCGACCCGAGCCAATAATAATGGTCGTCTCGCCCGTCAGCTTCTTAATGGCCTTCTCTATTTCACCCTGAACCGTTCTGCCGTAAGGCTGCGTCTGAAAACCGTTGAAGCCTGCCCCGTCATAACTGACCTTTACGCATATATTCCTCAACCTATCCCCCCCTTTAACTATAGGGATACCTAAACGTCCAAAATTCCCTCTTGCTAAGAGAACCTAAGATGCTAAGCCTTATGGACACCTGTAGGTATCACACAAGCTCATCTATTGCCCCTGGCATGAATAACAAATCATTCTTTTCAAACAAAAAAAGGTGGCCGCAAGGGTCCACCCTTTTCATTAAAATATAAGAAGTATAGGGAGACCCTAATACTTACTTATATTTTATTGCGTTGGCAGCTCATCCCCCACGTTGGCAGGCACAAGCCGTTTACCGCTCGCGTATAAAGCTTGGACAAGGTTTAACGCTGTGGACAAGCTTATACATTTCATTTATTAGGTAACCTACGCGCGGTCAACCAATTCTAGGTAAACCATAGGCGCAGCATCGCCGCGACGGGGTCCTAGTTTTAGAATACGCGTGTAGCCGCCTGCACGCTCCGCATAGCGAGGTGCTAGATCGGAGAATAGCTTTTGAATAGCGTCTTGTGTACCATCGACAGTTTCGCGACGAACATAAGCAGCTACTTGACGACGAGCATGAAGATCACCTTGCTTAGCTTTAGTGATCAGCTTCTCAGCGATTGAACGAACTTCTTTCGCTTTAGCTTCAGTCGTTTGAATACGCTCATAAAGGAACAAGTCAGTAACGAGGTCACGGAACAAAGCTTTCCGTGCACTAGCGTCACGTCCTAATTTTTGATATGCCATCTTGTTTTCCCCTCCCTTGCTCTTAAGTCTTCACTAGTTGGTTACTACTCTTCCATGCGAAGGCCCAAACCAAGCTCTTCAAGCTTCTCTTGAACTTCCTCAAGGGATTTACGGCCTAGGTTACGGACCTTCATCATATCCTCTTCGGATTTCGTAATTAGCTCTTGAACCGTGTTGATTCCAGCGCGTTTCAAGCAGTTGTAAGAACGGACGGAAAGATCAAGTTCCTCGATCGTCATCTCTAGAACTTTCTCTTTCTTATCTTCTTCCTTCTCRACCATWATYTCMGCGTCTTTGGCTTCATCGGTCAATCCAACGAACAAGTCCAAATGCTCGGTCAAAATTTTAGCGCCGAGGCTCACAGCCTCTTCCGGTCTAATACTACCGTCAGTCCATACTTCAAGCGTTAGCTTGTCGTAGTTAGTTACTTGACCAACACGTGTATTTTCAACGCTATAATTTACACGAGTAATTGGCGTGTAAATCGAATCTACAGGAATTACACCAATCGGTTGTTCGTCTTTCTTGTTGCGATCCGCTTGCACGTAACCGCGTCCCCGATTAGCAAATACCCGCATATGGAGCCGCGCGCCGGAGGCCAAGGTTGCGATGTGAAGATCAGGGCTTAAAATCTCGACATCGCTGTCTGCTCGAATGTCGCCCGCTGTAATRTTCCCTTCGCCWTCCGCGTCGATTTCCAACACCTTTTCTTCATCGGAGTGGATTTTCAACGAGAGGCCCTTCAGGTTCAGAATGATTTCGGTAACATCCTCAATCACTCCGGGAACCGTAGAGAACTCGTGAAGCACTCCATCGATTTGAACCGAAGTTACTGCTGCACCCGGCAACGACGACAACAAAATTCGGCGAAGCGAATTCCCAAGCGTCGTGCCATATCCGCGTTCAAGCGGCTCGACGACGAAACGTCCGTAAGTTCCTTCATCATTCAGTTCTACGGTTTCGATTTTCGGCTTTTCGATCTCAATCACTAATAGTACCCTCCTTCAAACGTCGCTCCGTTAGCTTACGTTATTTTAAGTCAAACCTTGTAGTATGCCAAACCTTCACAACCATTATTCACAAGTTGTTGATATTTGATACCACATCAGATCCAACTATACGCGACGACGTTTCGGAGGACGGCATCCGTTATGAGGAACTGGTGTTACGTCTTTAATGAGGTTAACTTCCAATCCAGCAGCTTGAAGCGAACGAATCGCAGCTTCGCGGCCAGCGCCTGGTCCTTTTACCATCACTTCGACAGTTCTCATGCCATGCTCCATCGCAGCTTTAGCAGCTGTTTCAGCAGCCATTTGCGCTGCGAAAGGCGTGCTCTTACGTGAGCCTCTGAAGCCCATGTTGCCAGAGCTTGCCCATGAAATTGCATTGCCGTGAGGATCCGTGATCGTAACGATCGTATTGTTGAATGTCGAGCGAATGTGCGCAACGCCAGTCTCAATATTCTTCCGGTCGCGGCGTTTTGTACGAACGACTTTTTTTGGTTTAGCCATTGTCCATTATCCTCCCTTCTTATTTCTTCTTGTTAGCTACAGTCCGACGAGGACCTTTACGCGTACGTGCATTTGTCTTAGTACGTTGACCGCGAACAGGCAAGCCGCGACGGTGACGAAGTCCACGGTAGCATCCGATTTCAGTCAGACGTTTAATGTTAAGTGAAATTTCACGACGCAAGTCGCCTTCTACTTTAACAGATTTATCAATTGCTTCGCGAAGGCGAGCAAGTTCGTCTTCTGTCAAGTCACGAACACGAGTGTCGTAGCTAACTTCAGCTGTATTCAAAAGTTTTTGCGACGTTGTTTTGCCGATACCGAAAATGTATGTCAGGGCGATTTCGACGCGTTTGTCACGCGGCAAGTCTACACCAGCTATACGTGCCATAGGCTATATTCCCCTCCTTCTATCCTTGTTTTTGTTTGTGTTTCGGATTTTCACAAATCACCATAACGTTGCCTTTGCGACGAATGACTTTGCATTTTTCGCAGATCGGCTTTACCGAAGGTCTAACCTTCATTGTGATTACCTCCCGAATCTTTCGTAATAAGCCCCAAATTGAGCCTATTTACGATAGGTGATGCGCCCTTTTGATAAATCATAAGGCGATAACTGTATAACCACCTTGTCTCCTGTCAGGATGCGAATAAAGTGCATTCTGAGCTTACCGGAAACATGTGCGAGAATTTGATGACCGTTCTCCAGCTCCACCTTGAACGTGGCATTCGGCAACGGTTCAATAACCGTACCTTCGACCTCAATGATGTCTTCCTTAGCCAACCGTCATTCTCCTTTCGCATTTAAATACTTCTGAATTGCATAACGTAACTTTGCGTTGGTCACCCTGCCGGTCTCTTGCATACTGCTTGAAACCTCAGAACTAATTGCAGGCTGTAACTCGAGATGCAGAACGTTCTTTTTCTTCGGTCCATCGAATCGGCGCTTATGGCCATCGGCAATCATGACGAATCGCTCATCAACGATTGCTAGGATAACAGCATAGCTTTCCTCATCTTTACCGCGAAGTACTTTGACGAACTGACCAATCTGGGGACGAGCTTCCATCGTCATACTATGGTTGCTGCGGCAAAATGGTCAATATTTCAAAGCCGTCCTCTGTAACAGCTACTGTATGCTCGAAATGAGCACACCATGAGCCGTCTTCCGTTACAACCGTCCAATTGTCTTCGAGCGTCCGGACATATCGTTCACCGATATTAACCATTGGTTCGATTGCAAGCACCATTCCGGTCTTCAGACGAGGTCCGCGATCTGGTATGCCGTAGTTCGGTATTTGTGGTTCCTCATGGAGGTCCGCGCCGATTCCGTGCCCTACGTATTCCCGTACTACGGAGAATCCTGCATCTTCAATTACCTTTTGAATAGCATGCGAAATTGTATATAGCCTAATATCCGGTTTGACGAGCGCAAGCCCCGCATAAAGCGATGCTTCCGTCACATCGAGCAACTTCTGAACTTCAGGGGTTACAGCTCCTACCGCATAGGTCCAAGCTGAATCTCCGTGATAGCCTTCAAATTGCGCACCGATATCGATACTAATTATATCGCCTTCGTTCAACTTGCGTGACCCAGGGAAGCCGTGCACCAGCTCATCATTCACAGAAGCACAAATGCTGGAAGGGAAACCATTGTAACCTTTGAAGGAAGGAATCGCATTTTGACTCTTAATGTACGTTTCAGCGATTTGGTCAAGCTCACGAGTAGTGATGCCTGGTTTCACAGCCTGCACCATCAATCGATGCGTTTCCGCAACAATGCGTCCTGCTTCCCTCATATAACGCAGCTCCGATTCGGATTTGCATATAATCATTACAATGAACCTCGCAAGCAGGAAACGATGTCTGATGTTACAACATCAATGTCCTTCTCGCCGTCGACTTCGCGAAGGAGACCTTTAGCACTGTAGTAATCGAGTAGAGGTGCGGTTTTGGATGTATACTCATCCAAACGAGTTCCGACCTTTTCCTCTGTATCATCAGAACGCTGATACAATTCTCCGCCGTCTTTGTCGCAGATACCTTCGACCTTAGGTGGATTAAAGATTACATGATAAGTCGTACCAGTCGTTTTCGATATGCGTCTGCCCGTCAAACGAGCAAGCAGCAAGCTGCGATCAACTTTTAAATTTACAACATGGTCAATACTGCGTCCGAGCTCCGCAAGCATAACATCAAGTGCTTCTGCTTGCTGCAGTGTGCGAGGAAACCCGTCGAGCAAGAATCCATTTTTGCAATCGGCTTGTTCAAGTCTTTCCTTTACAATGCCGTTCGTGATCTCATCGGGAACGAGCAAGCCTTGATCGACATACTCTTTCGCTTTGATTCCAAGTGCGGTTCCTTGTTTCATAGCGAGGCGGAATGCATCACCAGTGGAAATGTGGGGAATACCGAACTCTTCTACGATCCGTTCAGCTTGTGTACCTTTACCGGCACCCGGAGGGCCCATGAATAAAATGTTCATTGCTGAGTTCCTCGCTTTAAGCACAATAGGCTCGGGCGGGCTGCCGCAGAGCGCCTGTTGACGAACGCGGAAGCCCGGTCAGAACCTATTGTTATTTATTGATAAACCCTTTGTAATGGCGTTTGATCAACTGGCTCTCGATTTGCTTCATCGTATCAAGTGCAACACCGATAACGATTAGTAATGAAGTACCACCTAGCTGCACTGACTTAGGTAATCCAGCAAGTGTCCCGAAGAATACCGGAATGATTGAGATAACCGCCAAGAAAATTGCACCTGTCAACGTAATACGCGACATAACGCGTGTTAGGTAAGACGAAGTTGGCTTTCCTGGACGAATACCTGGAATATATCCGCCATTTTTCTTCATTTGATCGGCCATTTGAACCGGATTAATCTGAACGAAAGTGTAGAAGAAGGTAAACCCGATGATTAACAATACGTACAATACCATACCAAGCGGCTGGTCATAGCTCATATTCTTAATAATCCAGTCTGCCCAACCCTGAGTGGACCAAAACTGAGCAATCGTAACCGGGAACATGATGAGTGAAACCGCGAAAATGACCGGAATAACGCCTGCGCCGTTCACTTTCATCGGAATGTGCGTCGATTGTCCGCCGTACATTTTCCGTCCAACAACACGTTTTGCGTATTGAACAGGAATTTTACGAATACCTTGCTGTACGAATATAACACCGACGATGATTGCGATAATCGCAATCAGAATCAGTACCATTTTGATAATGTTCAGGAACAGTTGGTCTTGAGCACCTACGAACTGATCTTCGACGATCGTACGAATGTGTCCAGGAATACCAGCTGCGATTGCTGCAAAGATAAGAATGGAAATACCATTTCCGATTCCTTTTTCCGTAATTTGCTCACCCAGCCACATCAAGAAAGCAGTACCTGCTGTCAAGATAATAGCGATAAGCAAGTAATCAACGAATGTTGCGCCAACGATCATTTCATAACCGTATTGACGGTTAAAGCCGATCGCTGTTGCGAAACCTTGGATCATACCAAGAACAATCGTACCATAACGAGTGATTTGTGCGAGCTTACGTTTACCGTTCTCGCCTTCCTTTGCCCACTCAGCAAATTTCGGGATAACATCCATAGACAACAACTGTACGATAATCGACGCTGTAATATATGGGGTAATTCCGATTGCAAAGATAGAGAATTGGAACAAAGCACCGCCGGAAAACGTGTTAAGCAAGCCGAACAGTTCCGAACCGGCTGTATTAACTTGCTTAAACACATCTTTGTTTACATCAGGTACCGGAATAAAAGCACCGATGCGGTATATTAATAGGATGAAAAGGGTGAAGAGGATCCTTGTACGAAGATCCGCCACTTTCCAAATATTGGACACGGTCTTGAACAATTAGATCACCTCGGTTTTACCGCCGGCAGCCTGGATTTTCTCTACCGCAGATTGAGAGAACTTGTTTGCTTTAACAGTAAGTGTAACGCTAACTTCACCATTACCCAAAATTTTGATTCCTGCGAGCGGGTTCTTAACGATCCCAGTCTCGATGAGAACTTCTGGAGTGACTTCAGTACCTGCTGCAAAAGCATTTAGCTCTTCAATGTTGACAATTGCGTACTCTTTGCGGAACGGGTTGTTAAATCCGCGTTTCGGCACTCGACGATACAAAGGATTTTGTCCGCCCTCGAAACCAGGACGAACGCCGCCGCCGGAACGAGCGTTTTGACCTTTGTGACCTTTACCGGCGGTTTTACCGTTACCGGAACCGATACCGCGACCTTTGCGCTTTGGCGCTTGGGTTGAGCCCGGTGCTGGTGCTAGCTCATGCAATTTCATCGTTCGTGCACCTCCTTATTTAATTCTTAGAACAGCTATCTATTCTTGTACTTCTTCAACTTTTACCAAGTGACTAACAGTGTTAACCATGCCGCGGACAGCTGGGCTATCGTTCAAAACAACTGCTTGACGAATCTTCTTAAGACCGAAAGACTCAACCGTTGCACGTTGTTTCTCGTTGCGACCGATTAAACTGCGAACGAGGGTGATTTGCAATTTTGCCATCTTATTTCCCTCCTTAGCGTAACAGCTCTTCGACTGTTTTTCCACGAAGCTTAGCAACTTCTTCCACGCGTTTAAGACGGGAAAGACCTTCAAGCGTTGCATTAACCATATTCATGGAGTTCGAAGAACCTAGCGATTTCGTCAAGATGTCGCCGACACCAGCAAGTTCAAGAACTGCACGAACTGGGCCGCCAGCGATAACGCCAGTACCTTCTGAAGCTGGCTTCAAAAGAACTTCACCTGCACCGAAATGTCCGAGTACAAGATGGGGAATAGTCGTGCCAACGATTGGTACGTGGATCAGGTTTTTCTTAGCATCTTCAATACCTTTGCGGATTGCATCAGGTACTTCGCCTGCTTTACCGATCCCTGCGCCAACGTAGCCTTTACCGTCGCCGACTACTACTAGTGCACTAAAGCTGAAACGGCGTCCGCCTTTTACAACTTTAGATACGCGATTGATATTAACAACTTTTTCAGTCAGTTCTAACGTATTTGGATCTACACGCAAGTCGTTTAACCTCCTTATAAATAAAGTCGATTAGAATTCTAGGCCAGCTTCACGAGCTGCTGTAGCAAGTGCCTGAATTCTGCCGTGATACAAGTAACCGCCGCGATCAAATACTACTTGGGTTACACCCTTAGCTTGAGCGCGTTTCGCAATCAATTCTCCGACTTTGCTAGCTGCATCGATGTTACCACCGTTGCCAATTGCTTCAGTCAATTCTTTATCCTGTGTGGATGCAGAAACGATTGTTACTCCTGAAACATCGTCGATTAATTGAGCATACATATGCTTGGAGGAACGGAATACAGATAGACGCGGACGTGCAGCTGTACCGTTAATTTTTTTACGAACACGAAGGTGTCTTTTCAGACGAGCCTTGTTTTTGTCGCCTTTCGTAATCATACAAAGTTCACTCCTTTCTTTCAGCCTTAAGACGCTATCTTAAGCAAACGAACCGTTTGCTTATTTTTTCTTACCAGCTTTACCTTCTTTACGGATGATGCGTTCGCCTTCATACTTGATACCTTTACCTTTATACGGTTCTGGTTCACGTACGGAACGAATTTTCGCTGCAGTTGCGCCAACTAGTTCTTTATCGATACCACGAACAGTAATCTTAGTGTTCGCAGGAACGTCGAACTCGATGCCGCTATCTGGAGTGATCTCAACTGGGTGAGAGTAACCAACGTTAAGTGTGATTTTGTCTCCAGTTTTGCTTGCACGGTAACCTACGCCAACTAGCTCCAAGTTTTTGGAGAAGCCTTCAGTAACGCCGCTCACCATGTTAGCGATGATGCTGCGAGTTGTTCCGTGCAACGAGCGATGCAATTTATTATCGGAAGGACGTTCTACTAGGATTTCAGTTTCAGTTACATTCACAACCATATCTTTGTGAATTTCACGGGAAAGTGAGCCTTTCGGTCCTTTTACAGTAATAACTGTGTTGTCCAAGCTGATTGTTACGCCGTTAGGCACTTGGATTGGTTTGCGACCAATACGGGACATTGTTACACCTCCTATCTTTGTGACTTGTTACTTACCATACGTAGCAAACTACTTCGCCGCCAGATTTAACTTGGCGAGCTTCTTTATCAGTCATAATCCCTTTGGAAGTGGAAATAATTGCAATTCCAAGTCCACCGAGTACACGAGGGATTTCAGTTGATTGTGTATAAACGCGAAGGCCTGGTTTTGAAATACGTTTCAAGCCAGTAATAACGCGTTCTTGGTTAGGGCCGTATTTCAAGAAAATACGGATAATCCCTTGTTTGTTGTCTTCGATATATTCAGCGTCGCGGATAAAACCCTCGCGCTTCAAAATCTCAGCGATTTGCTTCTTCATTTTCGAAGCGGGCATTTCCACGGTCTCGTGACGAACGACATTCGCGTTACGAATACGCGTCAACATATCTGCAACCGGATCAGACATAACCATTGTGTTAACCTCCTTCCCAAACTAGGCTGATTACCAGCTTGCTTTTTTAACGCCAGGAATCTGGCCCTTATGTGCTAACTCACGGAAACAAATCCGGCAAACTTTAAACTTTTGCAAAACAGAATGCGGACGGCCGCAACGCTCACAGCGCGTATACGCGCGCACTTTAAATTTCGGTGTGCGTTGTTGCTTCACTTTCATCGAAGTTTTTGCCACTGGGTATTACACCTCCTAAAAGTGGATTACTTCRTAAACGGCATGCCCATTTGGGTCAGCAGTTCACGAGATTCTTCGTCCGTTTTTGCCGTCGTGACGATGACGATGTCCATACCGCGCACTTTATCGACTTTGTCGTACTCGATCTCTGGGAATATCAATTGCTCTTTCAAACCAAGCGTATAGTTACCGCGGCCATCAAAAGCTTTGTTTGATACACCGCGGAAGTCACGTACACGCGGAAGAGAAATGTTGAACAGTTTATCAAGGAAATGGTACATACGCTCACCGCGCAAAGTAACTTTAACCCCGATTGGCATGTTCTCACGAAGCTTAAAGCCTGCAATAGACTTCTTCGCACGAGTAACGACTGGTTTTTGACCGGAAATGATACGTAGTTCTTCAACAGCTACATCAAGGATTTTCGAATTGGAAACCGCTTCGCCTACCCCCATGTTGATAACTACTTTCTCAATTTTCGGCACTTGCATAACAGACGTATAGTTGAACTTCTGCATAAGAGCAGGAGTTATTTCGTTTAAGAAACGACCTTTCAATCTTGCTGCCATTGATCATGGACCTCCTTTCCTACCGTAACGATTAGTCGATTACTTCTCCGGAACGTTTCGCGATCCGAACTTTCTTGCCGTTGTCGAGCACTTTGTATCCGATACGTGTTACTTTACCGCTCTTCGGATCGATATGCATAACGTTTGATACGTGAATTGGTGCTTCTTGTTCGATAATACCGCCCTGTGGGTTAGCTTGTGATGGACGAGTATGTTTCTTAACAGTATTTACACCTTCTACAAGAACGCGATTTTCACGCGGGTATGCAGCGATAACGCGGCCCTTCTTACCTTTATCTTTACCGGTAATTACGATAACCGTATCGTCTTTTTTCACGTGCAATTTGTTGTTATGGGATTCGAGTACTTTTTTCAGCCTTGGCATGAGTTACACCTCCTGCACGCTTGTGCTTTCAAGCTTATATAGGTTGTTAGATTACTTCTGGAGCAAGCGATACGATTTTCATGAAATCTCTATCGCGAAGTTCACGGGCAACTGGTCCAAAGATACGTGTGCCACGTGGGCTTTTGTCTTCTTTAACGATAACAGCTGCGTTTTCGTCAAATGCGATGTACGAACCGTCTTTACGACGAACCGAACGTTTTGTACGAACGATAACCGCTTTAACAACGTCACCCTTTTTGACAACGCCGCCTGGTGTTGCTTGTTTTACTGAGCAAACGATCAAATCGCCGATGTGTCCAACGCGACGTCCCGTTCCACCAAGTACACGGATACACATCAATTGTTTTGCGCCAGAGTTGTCAGCAACCGCTAAGCGCGAAAATGGTTGAATCATTTCAACGTCCTCCTTTCGGAAAAATGCTCAGATACTGCATACGCTCATTAGATAATAACAGCAACTTCAACAACTTCCACAAGTCTGAAGCGCTTATCTTTCGATAGCGGACGAGTCTCCATGATTTTCACGATGTCGCCAATCTTCGCTTGGTTATTTTCATCGTGCGCCTTAAATTTTTTCGTAACTTTAATGCGTTTATGGTACAATTCGTGTTTTTTATATGTTTCAATAGCAACTACGATTGTTTTATCCATCTTGTCGCTTACCACTTTGCCAATTAACACTTTGCGGGCATTGCGTTCGCTCATGTTCTTCCTCCTTCCTTCAGCCATGATTATGCATTCATGTAAGGGATTTACTAGCTGCTAATTCCGAGTTCTCTTTCACGCAAAATCGTTTTAGCACGAGCGATTCCTTTACGCACATCACGGATCCGAGTCGGGTTATCCAATTGGCCAGTAGCCAGTTGGAAACGAAGATTGAAAAGCTCTTCTTTAAAACCAGCGACCTGTTGTTCAAGCTCAGCAGAGGTTAGGTTTCTAAATTCACTAGCTTTCATTTGCTTCACCACCCACTTCTTCACGCTTCACGAATTTAGTCTTGATTGGCAATTTATGAGCCGCAAGACGCATCGCTTCACGAGCGGTTTCTTCGGATACACCAGCAAGTTCAAACAGGATTTTACCTGGTTTAACTACGGCTACCCATTTCTCAACGTTACCTTTACCACTACCCATACGCACTTCAAGAGGCTTTTGAGTAATAGGTTTTGCAGGGAAAATCTTGATCCAAACTTTACCGCCACGTTTGATGTAGCGAGTCATAGCGATACGAGCCGCTTCAATCTGACGGTTTGTGATCCATGATGGTTCTAGAGCTTGTAGACCGAATTCACCGAATGCTACTGTAGTGCCGCCTTTAGCGCGACCCTTCATATGACCGCGTTGTTGTTTGCGGTGTTTGACACGTTTAGGTACCAACATGATTAGTTGCCTCCTTCCTGGGGAGCTTTCTTCTTAATCGGAAGGACTTCGCCGCGATAGATCCATACTTTAACGCCGATACGGCCGTATGTTGTAGCCGCTTCAGCCGTGCCATAATCGATATCTGCACGTAGTGTATGAAGTGGTACTGTTCCTTCGCTGTAGCCTTCCGAACGTGCGATTTCCGCGCCACCGAGACGACCGCTAACTGCGGTTTTGATCCCTTTAGCACCTGAACGCATGGAGCGTTGAATTGCTTGCTTCAATGCGCGACGGAAAGATACACGACGCTCAAGTTGTTGTGCAATGCTTTCAGCTACAAGAATAGCGTCAAGATCTGCATGTTTGATTTCAGAAATGTTGATGTGAACTTTTTTGCCTTTAGAAATTTTACCAAGCTCAGTACGTAGGTTTTCTACCTCTGAACCGCCTTTACCAATAACCATACCTGGTTTTGCGGTTTGAATCGTAACGTTCACGCGGTTAGCTGCACGTTCGATCTCGATGTGAGAAACTGCTGCGTCTTTCAGCTTGTTTTTCAAATATTCACGGATTTTAACGTCTTCCATAAGAAGATCGCCGAAATCTTTGCCAGCGAACCATTTGGACTCCCAATCACGGATAACACCGACCCGGAAGCCTATTGGATTTACCTTTTGACCCACACGTATTCCCTCCTTATTTTTCAGATACCACCAAGGTAATGTGGCTGGTTCTTTTATTGATCCGGCTTGCGCGACCCATCGCACGTGGACGGAAACGTTTCATCGTTGGCCCTTGGTTAACAAAGGCTTGCGAGATAACCAATTTGTTCACGTCAAGCTGGTAGTTATGCTCAGCGTTAGCAATCGCAGAGTTCAACAGCTTCTCCAAAATTGGGGATGCAGACTTAGGCGTGTGACGCAAAATCGCGATTGCTTCGCCAACTTGTTTACCGCGAATCAAATCCGCAACAAGCTGTGCTTTACGAGGTGCAATACGAATATATTTAGCGTGCGCTTTAGCTTCTGGCATGTAGGAACCTCCTCTCGTTCAGTTAGAGATGTTTAAGGGCAAATTAACGTCTGCCCGTTTTTTTGTCTTCACCGGCATGGCCTTTATACGTACGAGTTGGTGCAAATTCACCAAGCTTGTGTCCAACCATATCTTCCGTTACATATACAGGCACGTGCTTGCGTCCGTCATATACCGCAAACGTGTGACCTATGAATTGTGGGAAAATGGTCGAGCGGCGGGACCAGGTTTTGATAACGACCTTTTTCTCAGCTTCGTTCAATACCTCGACTTTTTTAAGCAGGTATCCGTCAATAAACGGACCTTTCTTTAAACTGCGACCCATTTGTGTTCCTCCCTTCAAATAAGCGGTAGCGATACTTTCGTATCACGCGGTTTTTATCAAGCAGCTATTATTTCGTGCGACGACGAATAATGTATTGGCTTGATGCTTTTTTCTTCTTACGTGTTTTGTAACCAAGAGTTGGTTTACCCCATGGTGACAACGGAGATTTACGTCCGATTGGAGCACGGCCTTCACCACCACCGTGTGGGTGATCGTTAGGGTTCATGACAACACCACGTACAGTTGGACGATTGCCTAACCAACGGTTACGGCCGGCTTTACCGATTTTCACGAGTTCGTGATCTTCGTTACCAACAGAACCAATTGTTGCACGGCAAGTGTTCAAGATACGACGAACTTCACCTGAAGACAAACGAACGGATACATAGTTTTCTTCTTTACCAAGAAGTTGAGCACTAGTACCAGCTGCACGAACAAGTTGTCCGCCTTTGCCTGGTTTCAATTCGATGTTGTGGATAACTGTACCGACAGGGATATTAACAAGCGGCATTGCATTGCCGGGTTTAATATCAGAGCCTACTCCAGATACCACTTGATCTCCAACTTTCAAACCTTTAGGAGCGATGATATATGCTTTTGCACCATCAACATAATGGATCAAAGCGATGTTGGAAGAACGGTTTGGATCATACTCGATCGTAGCTACGTTACCAACGATACCGTCTTTAGTACGTTTGAAGTCGATGATACGGTATTTACGTTTGTGTCCGCCGCCATGGTGACGAACCGTAATTTTACCTTGGTTGTTGCGTCCAGCTTTTTTGAAAAGTGGAGCAAGCAACGATTTCTCCGGTGTACTTGTCGTGATCTCTTCGAAAGTCGAGACCGACATGTTACGACGTGCAGGAGAGGTCGGTTTGTACTTTTTAATAGGCACTTTGATTTCCTCCTTTTCTAAACAGACGTTTCAAAGAATTCAAGTTCTTTGCTATCAGCGCTCAATTGAACGATGGCTTTTTTCCAATCCGGTCTGTATCCGCTATGTTTACCATAACGTTTCGGTTTACCCGCAACACGCATTGTGTTAACGCCGGTTACTTTTACTTTAAAGATTGATTCAATCGCAAGTTTGATTTCAGTTTTGTTTGAACGAAGATCAACTTCGAAAACATACTTTTTATCAACCATGTAATCGCTCGTACGTTCCGTGATAACCGGGCGCTTGATAATATCGCGTGGATTTTTCATTACGCAAGCACCTCCTGTACTTTCTCTACTGCTTCTTTAGTGATGATAAGGTTGTCATGCACCAAAACATCCAGAACATTGATGCCGTCAGCTGCAACGAACTTCACACCTGGGATGTTACGAGCAGACAATGCTACGTTATCTTCATAATTAGCCGTTACTACAAGAGCTTTGCGGCCAACTTTAAGGTTGCTTAGAATTGCTGCGAATTCTTTCGTCTTAGGAGCTGCAAATGTCAGTTGATCCAAAACGATAATCTCGTTTGCAATCACTTTCGAAGACAATGCTGATTTAATCGCTAGACGACGGACTTTCTTAGGAAGTTTGAAGCCATAAGAGCGTGGAGTAGGTCCGAAAACCACACCGCCGCCAACCCATTGCGGGGAGCGAATACTACCTTGACGAGCACGGCCAGTACCTTTTTGTTTCCAAGGTTTACGACCGCCACCACGTACTTCGGAGCGTCCTTTAGTTTTGTGATTGCCGAAGCGTTCAGATGCTTGTTGATTAACAACAGCACTGTGCAAAACGTGAACATTTGGTTGAATTCCGAAAACCGTTTCAGCCAGTTCAAGTTCGCCCACTTGCGCGCCACTCACGTTATATACTGTTACTTTTGGCATTTCCTGTTCCTCCTTTCTTTAAGATCAATTATTTCTTAACAGTTTGCTTAACTTTTACGAATCCGTTTTTCGGGCCCGGAATCGAACCTTTTATTAGAAGAACGTTACGTTCTACATCTACACGGATAACTTCAAGTTTTTGAATCGTAATTGTTTCGTGACCCATATGTCCTGGAAGGCGTTTGCCTTTCGGTACACGGTTCGCTTGGATAGAACCCATCGAACCTGGTCCACGGTGGTAACGGGAACCGTGAGACATAGGACCCGTGCTTTGTCCCCAACGTTTGATAACGCCGGCAAAGCCTTTACCTTTTGAAATACCTGTTACGTCAACGAATTCGCCTTCTGTGAATAGGTCAGCTTTAACTTCTTGGCCAACTTCATAATCACCTAGATTAATTCCGCGAATTTCACGAACGTAGCGCTTAGGTGTTGTGTTAGCTTTTTTAGCGTGACCAGCTTCTGGCTTGTTCGATCTGCTCTCCTTCTTATCGGAGAAACCGAATTGAACTGCTTCGTAGCCATCGTTTTCTTGGTCTTTCTTTTGAAGTACTACGCAAGGTCCAGCTTCGATAACCGTTACAGGAACGACATTACCTTCAGCAGTAAACACTTGAGTCATACCAAGTTTTTTTCCTAAGATACCTTTCATGTTGACACCTCATTTCCTTTCTATAATCGCATATGCTGATATTACAGTTTGATTTCGATATCTACACCGGATGGTAAATCCAGGCGCATCAACGCATCAACCGTTTGCGGCGTTGGGTTTACAATGTCGATCAAACGCTTATGAGTGCGTTGTTCGAATTGCTCCCTAGAATCCTTGTACTTGTGTACCGCACGGAGAATGGTGATGATTTGCTTTTCCGTTGGCAACGGAATCGGCCCGGATACGCCTGCACCGGAACGTTTTGCAGTTTCAACGATTTTCTCTGCGGATTGATCAAGAATCCTGTGATCGTATGCTTTCAAGCGGATACGAATCTTTTGCTTTGCCATATAAGTCCCTCCTTCTTTCGCCCAATTTATTATCGGACATACTCCGTGAGAAAACCCTGCACATGCCCCATGGCAAAGGGGCCGGGTGTGTCGGCAACCTCTCACATCATCGCAACGTCAGACCAACAGTCAATATTATACCGAATCTAATAGGCAAATGCAACATAAAGTTTCTTCTTTCTTTATAGCGTCATACAACTGCGGAAAGATCGTCAATATTACATTGCAATCTATCCTTACATTCGCCCATTATGTCCCTTATTACAAGTATTTAGAACACTATCATTATAATAACGGACTTAATGGGCGCTATATGATTATATACATCATCCGGATGAAAATACACCACCAAATAACGCCAACCTTCACATTTACAAAAAAAACACGCAGCGACCACATGTCGCTGCGTGTTTTCCTTCTATAATAACAGAGTTGAAGTGAAGTATCCGCAGGCTCTGATTCTACTTGTTTAGAAGGTGCAGGCAGCTATGACTTTTCTAACAGAGCTGCACACTCTCCATCCAACACTTCATATTCAGAGTTAAAACGCCCTAACCAAGTACGATACGATCATCCGCAAGTTTCTTTCCGCTTATCAACTCAAACTCACCTAGCAGTTGTTGTACGGTAAGATCCTTTTTGCGTTCTTCTGGTACATCAAGTATAATCCGGCCTTTGTCCATCATAATAAGTCGATTGCCTAGGCGTATAGCCTGCTCCATATTATGAGTAACCATAAGCGTAGTCAAATTCATCTCACGAACTAGGTTTTCCGTTAAAGTCGTAATGAGCTCCGCTCTTGAAGGATCAAGCGCTGCCGTATGTTCATCAAGCAATAAGATTTGCGGTCTTGTAAAGGTAGCCATCAATAGGCTTAACGCTTGGCGTTCTCCACCTGACAATAAACCCACCTTTGCGCCAAGTCGATTTTCGAGACCTATACCGAGGCGCTGCAGCTCTTTCTTAAAAATGGCACGTTTTGCGCGTGTTACGCCAAATGAAAAACCACGTGACTTTCCACGTGCATAAGCTATCGCCAAATTTTCTTCAATGGACATACGTGGCGCTGTTCCTGCCATCGGATCCTGAAATACTCGGCCAATCCAGCGGCTGCGCTCATATTCCGATAGATGACTTATATTGTTGCCGTCAATTCGCACTTCGCCCGCGTCCGGCTTCATCACGCCGGATATAATGTTCATTAATGTAGATTTGCCTGCTCCGTTACTACCGATAACCGTAATAAAATCGCCTGGCTTCATAATAAGATTGGCACCTACGAGCGCTGTCTTCTCATCAACGGTACCAGGATTAAACAGCTTGGACACTTTAGCGATCTCCAACATTAGCGTCCACCTCCAGGCTGAATATTATCCAAGGATGCCAGCATTTCTGCCGTTCGTCTTTTAGCTACATTCTTTTGCTTCAATGTTCTTCTTATCGTAGGTATGATCAATGCAAAAATGATGATTACTGCTGTAATAAGCTTCATATCAGAAGCATCCAACCATTCAACACGTAGTGCAAATGCATAAATAATTCGATAAATAATCGAACCAAGTATAACAGCCAACGTTGCTCTAAAGATTGTACGGGATCCGAATATCGCTTCACCAATAATAACGGATGCAAGACCAATAACGATCATACCAATACCCATGCTATTATCCGCATATTTATTGTAATGTGCGACTAATGCACCTGAGGTCGCAACTAGTGAATTCGACAAAGCCACGCCAAAAATCGTCGTAACATCTGTGTTTGYGCCAAAGCTGCGAATCATTCGAGAGTTATCCCCAGTTGCGCGAAGACTTAGTCCCAGATCCGTACGGAAAAATAGATCGAGAACCAACTTAACCACAACGACAAAAATGACCATAACAACTAATGTGGATACATTACTAAATAGATTTTCCTGTCCCCTTAAGGAAACGTTTGGTTTTCCCAAAATTCTTAAATTGATTGAATACAGTGCTATCATCATAATAATGCCTGACAATAGTCCGTTTATTTTACCCTTTGTATGGAGTAAGCCTGTACATGTACCCGCTATAGCCCCACCTGCAAATGCACACAATACCGCAATCCATGGAGCTGTTCCATTAACCGTCATAACCGTACCGATAGCTGCGCCTGTTGTAAAGCTGCCATCTACCGTCAAATCCGGAAAATCAAGAATTCGAAACGTTATATATACTCCAAGTGCCATAAGCGCATACAATAATCCACTCTCTAAAGCTCCCTGCATTGATACGAGCATATGACATACCTCCTTTTTCATAACAAGGGGGTGAACGAGTAGCCCGGTCACCCCTTTTGAACTTATGAGCCTGTTATTTTTAGCAAATGAATTTTAATTTACTCGATAATGTTGTTTGCTTGATCTTTAACGAATGCTTTCATCTCGTCAGTAACTGTAATGCCTTGCTCAGCTGCTGCTTTCAAGTTGAAAATGAAGTCAAGCTTCTGTGGCACTGTAACATCCATGTCTGCTGGTTTTTTGCCATTTTTCAAAATCTCTACTGCCATTTGACCAACTTCATAACCATGATCGTAATATTTGAAGCCTACTGCCGCAAAAGCACCTTTTTCAACCGTATCACGGTCAGCAGAGAAGAAAGGAATATCATTTTTATTAGCCACTTCAATAATAGCATCAACGCCGCTTACAACCATATTATCCAAAGTGATGTAGATAGCTTCTACACGACCAACTAGTGATTCTGCCGCTTGTTTAACATCTGAAGAGTTCGCAACTGAAGCTTTAACGAGCTTAATGCCATGTTCAGCAAGTGCCTTTTCAGCAATGTCGCCCATTACAACCGCATTTGGTTCTCCTTCATTAATAACAAGGCCCACATTTTTTACATTAGGAAATTGAGCTGCGATAAAATCCATCGTTTGTTTAATGGCATCTGGATTCGTATCAGAAGCACCAGTAACATTTCCTCCTGGAGCTTTCAATTGTGTAACGATTCCTGCATCAATAGGATCTGTAACTGCAGCGAATAATACAGGGATGTCCTTGACTTCATCAGCCAAGCTTTGTGCAGTCGGAGTTGCAATTCCTAATGCAAGGTCACTTTTACTTGATTTAATCTTTTGTGCAATTGTAGCAATATTCGCTTGCTCACCTTGCGCATTATTGAAGTCGATTTTAAGGTTTTTGCCTTCTTCAAATCCACCATCTTTTAGTGCTGCAATAAAGCCTTCGCGCGTTGCATCCAATGATGGGTGCTCAACAATTTGTGAGATCGCGATCGTATACTGTTTCTCACTGTTGCCTGAACCCGTTTTATTTCCTTCGTTCTCTGTGCCTGCTTTACCTGAGTTTGCACCACATGCTGCTGTTACTACCATAACTGAAGCTAATACCAAGCTAAGTAAAAATTTTCTGTTCATTCTTCAAACCCCTCTCATCATATAAATTCTCTTGTAATGAAGCCGTTTGCAAAAAAACATGTACAGCAAAGCATTATCGCTTTCTATCATTAAAGCCTATGTCTGTGCGTAATGACTTCAATTAATAAGTGAAGGACAAGCTCTACCTACTATTCCTTAATATTAAATGGGCTTACGGCATACAGTCAATGAATAGTTATTTGTAAAATTAAGTAAGAAGCCCTATTGACCGTTTTAATTAGAAAAATAAAAAGCCCTCACCGAAGTGAGGGCTTTTGTCATTCATAGCGGCTAAGCCGCTATGAATTATTTTTGGATAGAAGCTACAGCGCCAGCGCCTACAGTACGGCCGCCTTCACGAATAGAGAAACGAGTTCCCTCTTCAACAGCGATTGGAGCGATAAGCTCAACCGTTACAGTGATGTTGTCGCCAGGCATAACCATTTCAGTACCTTCTGGCAAGTTGATGATACCCGTTACGTCAGTTGTACGGAAGTAGAACTGTGGACGGTAACCAGTGAAGAAAGGCTTGTGACGGCCACCCTCTTCTTTAGTTAGAACGTAGATTTGAGCAGTGAAGTTAGTGTGTGGTTTAACCGAACCCGGTTTAGCCAAAACTTGACCACGCTCGATGTTGCTGCGGTCTACACCACGAAGCAAAGCACCTACGTTGTCACCAGCTTGAGCGGAGTCAAGCAATTTACGGAACATTTCAACGCCTGTTACTACGGACTTACGGGATTCTTCAGCAAGACCGATAATTTCGATCTCGTCGCCAACTTTGATAACGCCACGCTCAACACGACCTGTAGCAACAGTACCACGGCCAGTGATTGTGAATACGTCCTCGACAGGCATAAGGAAAGGCTTAGCAGTATCGCGCTCAGGAGTAGGGATATAAGTATCCACTTGCTCGAAAAGCTCGATAATTTTTTCAGCCCAAGGACCATCTGGGTTAGCTAGTGCTTCACGAGCTGCACCACGGATGATTGGAGTGTCGTCGCCTGGGAACTCATACTCAGAAAGAAGGTCACGAACTTCCATTTCAACTAGCTCAAGAAGCTCTTCGTCTTCAACCATGTCGCATTTGTTCAAGAATACAACGATGTAAGGTACGCCTACTTGTTTCGAAAGCAAGATGTGCTCACGAGTTTGTGGCATAGGACCGTCAGTAGCGGAAACTACAAGAATAGCTCCGTCCATTTGAGCAGCACCAGTGATCATGTTTTTTACATAGTCGGCGTGACCTGGGCAGTCAACGTGTGCGTAGTGACGAGCAGGCGTCTCATACTCAACGTGAGCTGTCGAGATCGTGATACCACGCTCGCGCTCTTCAGGAGCTTTATCGATTTGGTCGAATGCGATTGCTGCACCGCCGTATTTTTTGGAAAGTACAGTTGTGATAGCTGCAGTCAAAGTCGTTTTACCGTGATCGACGTGACCGATAGTACCGATATTAACGTGCGGTTTGTTACGTTCAAATTTTGCCTTAGCCATTGAACTTGAGCCTCCTCAATTTAACATCATATTTTTTTATGTGTGGCCGACATTTGGCTCGCAAGCAAACCAAAATGACGGCAAAAGCAATTTGTTGAGCGCTAGTCCAAAAACGATTACTCGCCTTTGTTTTTAGCAATAATTTCATCAGAGATTGATTTAGGAACTTCTTCATAGTGAGAAAGCTCCATGGAGAATACGCCGCGTCCTTGTGTACCGGAACGTAGTGTAGTGGAATAACCAAACATCTCGGAGAGAGGTACCTTGGAGCGGATAATTTGTGCACCTGCACGAGTATCCATACCTTCGATACGACCACGACGGGAGTTAAGCATACCCATAACATCGCCCATGTACTCTTCTGGAACAGTAACTTCAACTTTCATGATTGGCTCAAGAAGAACTGGCTTACATTTTTCTTTAGCAGCTTTAAGCGCCATCGAACCTGCAATTTTAAACGCCATCTCCGAGGAGTCAACATCATGGTAAGATCCGTCAACAACAACAGCTTTAACATCAACGAGCGGGAAGCCGGCTACAACACCGTTCTTCATTGACTCTTCGATACCAGCTTGGATTGGAGCGATAAATTCACGAGGAATTGATCCACCAACTGTTTTGTTTTCGAATATGAAGCCTGTACCAGGCTCAAGTGGTGAAAACTCAACCCAACAATGACCGAATTGACCTTTACCACCGGACTGACGAACGAACTTACCTTCAACCTTCGCAGCTTGACGGAACGTTTCACGGTAAGCAACTTGTGGTTTACCAACGTTTGTCTCAACTTTGAATTCGCGGAACATACGGTCAACAAGGATCTCAAGGTGAAGCTCACCCATACCAGAGATAATTGTTTGGTTTGTTTCTTCATCCGTATGTGCACGGAAAGTAGGATCTTCTTCAGCAAGCTTGGAAATAGCGATACCTAGTTTGTCTTGGTCAGCTTTCGTTTTTGGTTCGATAGCAACCGAGATAACCGGCTCTGGGAAGTTCATCGATTCAAGAACGATGATGTGCTTCTCATCACAAAGTGTATCACCAGTAGTCGTATCTTTCAAACCTACAGCTGCAGCGATATCGCCGGAATAAACTTCCGTGATCTCTTGACGGCTGTTTGCGTGCATTTGAAGAATACGTCCAATACGTTCACGTTTGCCTTTTGTTGAGTTAAGGACATACGAACCGGATTTTAGTACACCAGAATACACACGGAAGAAAGTAAGTCTACCAACATAAGGGTCAGTCATGATTTTGAATGCCAAAGCCGCGAAAGGCTCTGTGTCTGAAGATGGACGTTCTCCTTCTTCACCGTCTTCAAGAGTACCTTTGATAGCTGGTACATCAAGAGGTGAAGGTAGGTAATCCACAACAGCATCCAACATCGGTTGAACACCTTTGTTACGGTATGAGGAGCCAGCTACAACTGGGAAGATTTTAACTTCGCAAACACCTTTACGGAGTGCTGCTTTAATTTCTGGRATAGTGATTTCTTCACCTTCCAAATATTTCATCGTTAATTCTTCATCCAATTCTGCTACTTTCTCAATCAATTCCGTACGTAGTGCATCTACTTGCTCTACATACTCAGCTGGAACTTCAACTTTTTCAGGGTCTTTACCAGTATCGTCTTTGTAGATATAAGCTACACGTTCAACGATATCGATAATACCTTTAAAGTCGCTTTCCGCGCCGATTGGAATTTGAATTGCTACGGCATTGGCACCTAGACGCTCACGCATGTCTTTGATTACGTTTAGGTAATCAGCACCAATGATATCCATCTTATTTACGTATGCAATCCGAGGTACGTTGTAACGGTCAGCCTGACGCCATACGGTTTCAGACTGTGGCTCAACGCCTTCTTTTGCACTGAAAACCCCAACGGCCCCGTCCAATACGCGTAGGGAACGTTCAACTTCAACAGTGAAGTCAACGTGTCCCGGGGTGTCGATAATATTAATGCGGTGTCCATGCCATTGAGCAGTTGTCGCGGCAGACGTAATCGTAATACCGCGCTCTTGTTCCTGTTCCATCCAGTCCATCGTAGCTGCACCTTCGTGCACCTCTCCGATTTTGTGAGTACGGCCCGTGAAGAACAAGATACGCTCAGTAGTTGTTGTTTTACCAGCATCAATATGCGCCATAATCCCGATGTTACGCGTATTTTTCAAGGAGAACTCTCTTGCCATAAAATTGTCTCCTCTCGAATGTAAAAATTCTACCAGCGGTAGTGAGCAAACGCTTTGTTTGCTTCAGCCATTTTGTGAGTGTCTTCGCGCTTTTTAACAGCTGCGCCAGTGTTATTGGAAGCATCTGTGATTTCAGCAGCTAAACGCTCTTCCATCGTTTTCTCACCGCGGTTACGTGAGTAGTTCACGAGCCAACGGAGACCAAGTGCCGTACGGCGCTCTGGTTTAACTTCGATAGGCACTTGATAGTTTGCACCGCCGACACGGCGTGCTTTAACCTCAAGTACAGGCATAATATTTTTCAAAGCAGCTTCGAACACTTCCATCGGATCTTTACCCGTGCGTTCTTGAATCAGTTTGAAAGCATCATACAATAGTGTTTGTGCAACGCCTCTTTTACCGTCAAGCATAATGCGGTTGATTAGGCGCGTTACCAGTTTGCTATTATATAGCGGATCTGGAAGCACATCGCGTTTCGTTACAGGACCTTTGCGTGGCATGAGAAAGTCCCCCTTTCTTCTAATAGTTGCTATTTCTAGCATTTCAATAACCTGTTAAGGTTATGATTATGATTTTTTAGCTTTCGGACGTTTCGTACCGTATTTCGAACGAGCTTGCATACGGTTGTTTACACCTGCAGTATCAAGTGCACCGCGAACGATGTGATAACGTACTCCTGCTAAGTCTTTTACTTTACCACCACGGATCAAAACAACGCTATGCTCTTGCAAGTTGTGTCCGATACCTGGAATGTAAGCCGTAACTTCTAAGCGGTTCGTTAAACGAACACGAGCATATTTACGAAGTGCGGAGTTCGGTTTCCTTGGAGTCATTGTACCTACACGAGTGCACACACCGCGTTTTTGAGGAGCGCTGATGTTTGTAGCTTCACGTTTCAATGCATTGAAACCTTTTTGCAATGCCGGCGATTTCGATTTAACGACTTTCGCTTGGCGTCCTTTACGGACTAGCTGGTTAATAGTTGGCATGTTGCCACCCCCTTCCCTATATTCATGTCTTTTGAAAATATAAGCATTTATAAAGAAGTTGTTTATAAATCAACTTATATTCTTTCGCGTAAGCGGGCTTTTCCCACCAAAAGACGGCAATAGCTGTTTACGCATGTATGGTAGACATTTTACCTAAAATTAAGCCCACAGATCCAGGCGGATCATAAAAGAACAAACAAAAGTTCTCGCCAGCTAATCATCGTTAAATAATCAACTAACAAAAACGGCTATTGCGTTATTCTTCTTCGGTTACGAGCGCTGCCATCGCGGCCCCGACATCGATGCCGCAGGTTTCCCCAAGCTCTACCATCGTGTCGATCCATTTCATTGGAACTCCCGCCCGCTCACATAGATGAACAATCTTCTCTTTCATCTGCGGATCTGCATCTCGTGCGATATAGACTTTAATGGCTCTTTGTTGCTCGAGCATCTTCGTCGTTTGCTTCGCGCCGACTTTGAATTGCATGATAATCACCTTCAATTCTTCCATTCAGCGAACACACAATTAGGCACACTTCGATATAATATCACCTACTATGTGCTTGTGTCAAGAACCTTCTAGGATAATCACTTGTAAACTTTTTGTAAATGAATTTCATACTGTAAACATATAAAAGAGCGGTCATCTTCCGCTTCCAAGGAAACGGAAGATGTGACGCTCCTTCGATATTAGTTAGTATCCGGTTTTAATAACATGATCTGTTCAAGCCGACTAGTCGACTGTTACAGCTTCTGTTTCTAGTTCGCCTTCAACTGCAGTAGTTGTTTCATCTTCAAGTCCAGCAAAACGAATGTTACGATAACGGGCCATTCCAGTACCTGCTGGAATCAACTTACCGATAATAACATTTTCCTTTAGTCCAAGCAACTGGTCAACTTTGCCTTTAATAGCTGCATCAGTCAATACACGAGTTGTTTCTTGGAAGGAAGCTGCTGACAAGAACGAATCTGTCTCAAGCGATGCCTTCGTAATACCGAGCAAAACTGGTTTTGCAACAGCTGGTTCGAGATCTGCGAAAATCGCAGTGCGGTTTTGAGCTTCATATTCATGAATATCAACGAACGCACCAGGAAGCAACGTTGTGCCGCCTGCATCTACGATACGAATTTTACGGAGCATTTGTTTAATCATGACCTCAACGTGCTTGTCATTGATTTCTACCCCTTGATTTCGGTAAACGCGCTGTACTTCTTGCAAAATATAGTTTTGAACGCCACGGATACCTTTGATACGCAGCATATCTTTAGGGTCAATTGAACCGTCCGTCAGCTCATCGCCGGCTTCGATTTGTTGACCTTGCGTTACGCGGATACGCGAACCATAGGTAACAGCATACACTTTCGATTCCGCTTCACCTTGAACCTCGATTTCACGACGGTCCTTAGCTTCACGGATTTCTTTAACCACACCGTCAAGCTCAGAAATAATCGCTTGACCTTTCGGATTACGCGCCTCAAACAACTCTTGGATACGCGGCAAACCTTGTGTGATATCATCTCCCGCAACGCCGCCCGTATGGAACGTACGCATTGTGAGCTGTGTTCCTGGCTCACCGATGGATTGAGCTGCGATAATACCTACCGCTTCCCCAATCTCAACATGTTTACCAGTTGCAAGGTTACGTCCGTAACAGATCTTACATACGCCATGACGAGCACGGCAGCTTAGTACGGAACGAATTTGCAGTTTTTCAACGCCAGCGTCGATAATTGCATCCGCTTTGTTCGAGTCAATCAACTCACTGCGGTTAACAATAATCTCGCCTGTTTTTGGATTACGAACCGTTTCAAACGCATAGCGGCCTTCAATACGGTCATAAAGATCTTCAATAACCTCTTTACCGTCTTGAATTTTGCTTACAGAGAAGCCTTTATCGGTACCGCAATCTTCTTCACGTACGATTACGTCTTGTGCAACGTCAACAAGTCGACGAGTCAAGTAACCGGAATCGGCAGTACGAAGGGCAGTATCGGCAAGACCTTTCCGCGCTCCGTGAGTAGAAATAAAGTACTCGAGTACTGTAAGACCCTCGCGGAAGTTCGATTTAATTGGCAACTCGATGATACGACCGGATGGATTGGCCATCAAACCACGCATACCGCCAAGCTGTGTAATTTGAGATTTGTTACCCCGTGCTTTGGAGTCCACCATGAGCATGATGTTGTTGTAACGATCCATCGATTTCATAAGAACTTCGGTGATCTCGTCTTTACATTTACCCCAAATTGTAATGATCCGGTCATAACGCTCTTCGTTTGTAATCAAACCACGACGGTATTGATTCATAACGGTAGCAACCTTCTCATCGGAGCGCTTCATGATTTCGTCTTTCTCTTTCGGGATGATAACGTCAGACACGCCGATCGTAATACCAGCCTTAGTCGAGTAAGTGAAACCAAGCTGCTTAATGCGGTCAAGAAGCATCGCAGTAAGCGTAGTGTGGTATTGGCGGAAACATTCTGCAATAACTAATGCAAGATAGTCTTTACCTACCGCACCAGGCGTTTCGATTGCATCCAAGAATTTAGGAAGATCTGCGCCTTTTTCGTAAACGAAATATTTATCTGGTGTACCGTGCAATAGGTTCGTTTTCGTTGCTTCGTTGATATAAGGGAAATCTTCAGGGAAAATTTCGTTGAAGATAACTTTACCAACTGTCGTAACGAGTAACGAATTTTGCTGCTGCTCGGTGAAGTTAACTTTTTTAAGCACACGAACCGGAATGAAAATTCTGGCGTGCAAGGAAACAATACCACGTTGGTAAGCAGAGATCGCTTCGTTAATGGTACCAAATACGGAACCACTGCCTTTAGCCTCTTTGTTATCCATCGTCAAGTAGAAGCTTCCTAGTACCATATCCTGTGAAGGAGTAACGACCGGTTTGCCGTCTTTCGGGTTAAGGATATTACCTGATGCAAGCATAAGCAAACGTGCTTCCGCTTGTGCTTCAGCAGACAACGGAACGTGAACGGCCATTTGGTCACCGTCGAAGTCAGCGTTGTAAGCTGTACATACGAGTGGGTGAAGCTTAATTGCGCGACCTTCAACCAAGATAGGCTCAAATGCTTGAATACCTAGTCTGTGAAGCGTCGGGGCACGGTTAAGCAATACTGGGTGCTCCTTGATTACTTCCTCAAGAACATCCCATACCTCAGGGCTTACGCGTTCAACCTTGCGCTTCGCACTCTTAATATTATGTGCTAGGCCTTTATTAACAAGCTCTTTCATAACGAAAGGCTTGAACAATTCAAGTGCCATTTCCTTAGGAAGACCGCACTGGAACATTTTGAGGTTTGGACCTACTACGATAACCGAACGACCAGAGTAGTCAACCCGTTTACCTAGCAAGTTCTGACGGAAACGTCCTTGCTTACCTTTCAGCATATGGCTGAGGGATTTAAGCGGACGGTTACCTGGACCTGTAACAGGRCGRCCGCGACGACCRTTATCGATCAATGCGTCAACYGCTTCTTGMAGCATCCGYTTYTCATTYTGYACGATAATATCAGGAGCGCCCAGATCAAGCAAACGCTTCAGACGGTTGTTACGGTTAATAACACGACGATACAAATCATTGAGGTCAGAAGTCGCAAAACGACCGCCATCAAGCTGTACCATCGGACGAAGCTCAGGAGGGATGACAGGAAGCACGTCTAGAATCATCCATTCCGGTTCGTTGCCGGAATTACGGAATGCTTCTACCACTTCAAGACGTTTGATCGCACGATTGCGTCGTTGTCCTTGAGCTGTACGCAGTTCTTCTTTCAATTGCTCCAATTCTTTGTCAACGTCGATATCTTGCAAAAGTTTTTTAACAGCTTCGGCACCCATACCAGCATGGAATCCATACCCGTATTTCTCACGGTAGCTGCGATATTCTTTCTCCGATAGAAGTTGTTTCTTCTCAAGTGGGGTATCACCTGGGTCCGTCACGACATAGGATGCAAAATAAATGATCTCCTCAAGCGAGCGAGGCGACATATCAAGTGCAAGGCCCATACGGCTTGGAATCCCTTTGAAGTACCAAATATGAGAAACTGGAGCTGCTAGCTCGATGTGACCCATACGTTCGCGACGAACTTTAGCGCGAGTTACTTCAACGCCACAGCGATCACAAACGACACCTTTATAGCGTACACGTTTGTATTTACCGCAATGACATTCCCAGTCTTTTGTAGGTCCAAAAATTTTCTCGCAGAAGAGTCCTTCCTTCTCCGGTTTTAAGGTCCTATAGTTGATCGTCTCCGGTTTTTTAACTTCTCCGCGGGACCACGAGCGAATTTTATCCGGCGAAGCCAGACCAATCTTCATATACTCGAAGTTGTTCACGTCCAACAAGGAGCAACCCTCCTCCGTCATGTATGACAATGTCTATCTAATCAGCTAGATTCCGTCATAGGCGCGTGACCATGTGACGGAATCCAGCAACTAGTTTATTCAGTAGCAGCGCCGACTTCGGCACCTTCTATATTGAGGTTGAGCTTATCACCCGTTGCCTCGTCTTCATCATCCATTTCCTTCATTTCGATCTCTTCCTCATTCTCGGATAGGATTTTAACGTCCATACCCAAGCTTTGAAGCTCTTTGATCAAAACTTTGAACGATTCCGGAACACCTGGTTCTGGTACGTTTTCGCCTTTGACAATAGATTCGTACGTTTTCACACGACCAACCACGTCATCGGATTTAACAGTCAATATTTCTTGAAGCGTGTACGCAGCGCCATATGCCTCAAGCGCCCATACCTCCATCTCCCCGAAACGTTGTCCACCGAACTGTGCTTTACCACCGAGCGGCTGTTGTGTAACGAGTGAGTAAGGACCAGTGGAACGGGCATGAATTTTATCGTCGACCATGTGCGCCAGTTTGATCATGTACATGACCCCAACTGTAACTTCACGTTCGAAATTCTCGCCTGTCCGTCCGTCATACAGTACGGTTTTACCGTTACGCTGCATGCCTGCTTCTTCCATCGTATCGAAAACGTCATTCTCGCGTGCGCCGTCAAATACTGGCGTAGCTGCGTGGATGCCGAGATGCTTACAAGCCATACCCAAGTGAACTTCAAGCGCCTGACCGATGTTCATCCGCGACGGTACGCCGAGCGGGTTAAGAACAACTTCTACAGGTGTGCCATCCGGTAGGAAAGGCATATCTTCTTCAGGCATGATACGAGCGATTACCCCTTTGTTACCATGACGTCCGGCCATTTTGTCGCCTTCGGATATTTTCCGTTTTTGAGCAATATAAGCACGAACGAGCTGGTTAACGCCTGGTGGCAATTCGTCGCCATTCTCCCGCGTAAATACTTTAACGTCAACAACGATACCGTCTGTACCATGCGGCACACGTAGCGATGTATCACGTACTTCACGAGCCTTCTCACCAAAGATAGCGTGCAGCAATCTTTCTTCCGCTGTCAGTTCAGTTACACCCTTAGGCGTTACTTTACCAACTAGGATATCGCCAGCGCCGATTTCAGCTCCGACACGAATGATTCCGCGCTCATCTAGGTTGCGAAGAGCTTCTTCACCGACATTCGGAATGTCGCGTGTAATTTCTTCAGGTCCAAGCTTCGTATCACGAGCCTCAGACTCGTATTCCTCGATGTGAATAGATGTATAAACATCCTCTTTCACTAGCTTTTCACTTAGCAGGATCGCATCCTCATAGTTGTAGCCTTCCCACGTCATGAATGCAACAACGACGTTGCGTCCAAGAGCCAATTCGCCTTTTTCAGTAGAAGGACCATCCGCAAGGATATCACCTTTTTTAATAACGTCGCCTTTACGTACAAGCGGGCGTTGATTGATGCACGTTCCTTGGTTAGAGCGCATAAACTTGTGTAGTTTATGTTTTACCAAGTCACCAGTAACCGGCTTGCCATCGATTTGCTCGACGCGACGAAGCCAGATTTCATTAGCGGAAGAACGTTCGATTATACCGTCATGCTTCGCTACGATACAAACGCCTGAGTCTTTCGCTGCTTTGTGCTCCATACCTGTACCAACAAGTGGTGATCTAGGGATAAGAAGCGGTACCGCTTGACGTTGCATGTTGGATCCCATGAGGGCACGGTTGGAGTCATCGTTTTCCAAGAAAGGAATTAACGCTGTCGCAACAGATACTACCTGTTTAGGCGATACATCCATGTAATCAACGCGATCACTAGGCATAGTCAAAATGTTGTCGGCTTGTTTATTGTAACGAACGATCGTATTCTCTTCTGCAAACTTGTCGTCTGGAGTCAGCTTCGCATTCGCTTGCGCGATTACGTAGTTATCTTCCTCGTCAGCAGTCAGATAAGCGATTTGTTCTGTAACAATTCCAGTCTTCGGATCTACCCAACGATATGGTGCTTCAATGAAGCCATATTCGTTAATACGAGCAAAGGAAGACAAGGAGTTGATCAAACCGATATTCGGTCCCTCTGGCGTCTCGATCGGACACATCCGCCCATAGTGGGAGTGATGGACGTCACGAACTTCAAAGCCCGCGCGTTCCCGAGTCAAACCGCCGGGTCCAAGTGCTGACAAACGACGCTTATGCGTCAACTCAGCAAGCGGATTCGTTTGGTCCATAAACTGGGACAGCTGCGAGGAGCCGAAGAACTCTTTTATAGATGCAATAACCGGACGTATGTTAATTAGCGCTTGCGGCGTAATTGCATTCGCGTCTTGAATGGACATTCTCTCACGCACAACGCGCTCCATACGAGACAGACCGATACGGAATTGGTTTTGAAGCAGCTCGCCAACAGAACGCAGACGACGGTTACCCAGATGATCGATATCATCAGTGCTGCCTACGCCATGAAGCAAGTTGATAAAGTAGTTAATGGAAGAAATGATGTCCGCAGGCGTGATATGCTTGACGGATTTATCAATAATGCCATTCGCAATAACTTTAATTACTTTGCTTTCGTCATATGGTGAGAATACGCTGATCGTTTGTAGTGGAATACTATCAGCATCAAGAACGCCATTAGCGACATGATACGTTTTGAAACCAACATCCTTCTCAAGCTTCTCGAGAATTTCATCAAGCAAGCGACGGTCAATCATTTGTCCGGACTCAGCAATAATTTCGCCAGTCGCAGGATCAATTAGATTTTCCGCAAGACGTTGATTAAACAAACGGTTCTTGATGTGAAGTTTTTTGTTTATTTTGTAACGGCCTACGTTGGCCAAGTCATAACGTTTTGGATCAAAGAAACGAGCAACTAGCAAGCTCTTCGCATTATCCAAAGTTGGAGGTTCGCCTGGACGAAGACGCTCATAAATTTCAATAAGCGCTTTTTCAGTTGAATCCGTGTTATCTTTGTCTAGCGTGTTGCGAATGTACTCATCATGGCCTAGCAGTTCAAGAATCTCTGCGTCAGTACCGAATCCAAGCGAACGCAAAAGTACCGTTACCGGTATTTTCCGGGTCCGGTCAATACGAACGTAGATGATATCTTTAGCATCCGTTTCAAGCTCTAGCCAAGCGCCACGGTTAGGAATAACAGTAGCTGTGTAGTTTTTCTTCCCGTTCTTATCGACCTTCGTGCTGAAGTACACACTCGGGGATCGAACCAATTGGCTGACTATGACACGTTCGGCTCCGTTAATAATAAACGTGCCCGTCTCTGTCATAAGCGGGAAATCACCCATGAAAACTTCTTGTTCCTTTACTTCGCCAGTTTCCTTATTGAAAAGTCGCACCTTAACGCGTAAAGGAGCTGCATACGTCACATCGCGCTCTTTTGATTCATCGACCGAATATTTCGGTTCGCCCAAGCTATAGTCGATAAACTCAAGCGATAGATTGCCCGTAAAGTCCGAAATCGGAGAAATATCTTGGAACAACTCAATTAGGTCGCTGTCCAAAAACTTCTCATACGATTTTTGTTGGATTTCAATCAGGTTCGGGACTTCCAGCACCTCGTTGATCCTGGCGTAGCTTCTGCGCGCGCGCCGACCATACTGAACAAGTTGTCCTGCCAACTTAACCTCACCCCTCATGTCTGTATCACAGCATCGATAATCACTGCGTCACTATAGACGAACCAGCCGCCTATATAGTCAAATAAAGAAAAGCCCTTATCGAATGGTTCGAAAAAAGAGCATGTTCCGGCAGTTAACTAATCACAGCGCGGCCGTGACAGTCTCATATCAAATAATTTTGCCCAAAACGTAAACATTATACGTCAAATGTGTAAAACTTATGCATTCCGCGCTTTAAATTTACACTTGACATTTTAGTTAACTAAAGAGATCGAGCCCAATTTAATGCTGACATTTTATAATCTTACCATATTGCAAATGTCAAGTCAATAAATATTATTCAGTTTTCAAACATATTTTCAAAACATATTTTTCTCTAATTTTCTAAGCTTTTACAGCTCGGAAAATACGGTAGCCTTTATCCTTCGTTACTTCTTCTACATCTGCAAATAATGACTCTAATTTAGCTTTCGCCGAAGGTGCCCCTTGCTTCTTCTGTATGACAACCCACATGCTGCCGCCTTGTTCGAGCAATTCATAACCTTCTTCAAAAATTCGATGAACGACTGACTTCCCCGCCCTGATAGGCGGATTTGTAACGATGACATCGAACTTCATTTGCTTAACTGCTTCAAATAGATCACTTTGCAAAACGGTAACATTAGATATTTGGTTAAGCTTTGCGTTCTCACGCGAAAGCTCTACCGCTCGTTCATTTATATCAATCATCGTTACTTGCCCATGCTCAGCGAGTTTTGCTGATGTTAATCCAATAGGACCATAACCACAGCCAACATCAAGAATGTTTGCATTTGCATTCAGCTCCAAAGCATCGATCAACACCTGACTCCCGTAATCAACTCCTGATTTCGAGAATACACCGGCATCCGTCATAAACTTCAAAGAAAAACCTCGGAGTATTGCTTCATGAACTTGACGATTATGCTTAACATCTGGGCTCTGTGAGTAATAGTGATTCGACATTATTCATCACTCCCCGCTATTCCATATTGCATCGAGTATATTGATATCGCCTTGCTTCAGCGAAAAAATACTCGATTCTCGTTGAAGGATAAGAATGTACAAGCCAAAAACTTGCACATTCTTATCCTTCAACATACAACGAACCCCTTGAAACCTGACGTTTCAAGGGGCTCGCCGGCCGATTCATCATTCAATCGCATGATCAGCTTATTTTATTGAAAGAAATACTACTTAACTTCTACGGAAGCGCCAGCTTCAGTAAGCTTAGCTGCAACAGCTTCTGCTTCTTCTTTAGCAACTTTCTCTTTAACTGCTTTAGGAGCGCTATCAACCAAGTCTTTCGCTTCTTTCAGGCCAAGACCTGTGATTTCGCGAACAACTTTGATTACGTTGATTTTTGAAGCGCCAGCGCCGTTAAGGATAACGTCAAATTCAGTTTGCTCAGCTTCTACAGCTGCGCCAGCACCTGCTGCTGCTACTGGAGCTGCTGCAGTTACGCCGAATTCTTCTTCAATTGCTTTAACAAGATCGTTCAGTTCAAGAACGTTCATAACTTTAATCGCTTCTAAGATTTGTTCTTTAGACATGATTATACCTCCGGGAATATGGTTTATTTTTTTTGGTTTATCCTACAGCCGACTTGCGTCGGTTCATTACTATAAGGGACTCTTGAAAAAAATTAAGCTTGTGCTTCTTGTTTCTCGCCGACTGCTTTAACTGCAAGCGCGAAGTTGCGCACTGGAGCTTGCAATACGCTGAGGAGCATAGAGAGCAAACCGTCGCGGGACGGAAGTTCCGCAAGAGCTTTAATTTCTTCTTGAGATACGACTTTACCTTCAACAACGCCGCCTTTAAGTTTCAAAGCATCGTTTTTCTTAGCGAAATCGTTCAAAATTTTAGCTGGAGCAACAGCGTCTTCTTTACCGAATGCAATTGCTGTAGGACCTGTAAGAATGTTGTTCAATTCTACATAATCCGTACCTTCAGTTGCGCGACGAACGAGCGAGTTTTTAAGAACTTGGAATTCAATTCCTGCTTCACGAAGTTGTTTCCGAAGTTCAGTTACTTGAGCAACGTTCAATCCACGATAGTCAGCTACTACTGTGCTTGAGCTATTAGCAATTTTTGCCGCGATTACGGCAACTGCCTCTTGTTTCTCTTGGATGATATTTGCGTTAGCCAAACTGTACACCTCCCGTAATAGTATACATTCCGTTAATTACGACGGGCTTTCCACGCCTCGATGCATGAGAAAGGCCTTCGCAGACACTGCGAAGGCCATGATGTCGTTATCGCGCATCAACCCTAAAGGATCGAATGTTGCTTACAAACGTTTTATCATAACACCTCGGTAGGAAATTAAGCCTTAAGGCACCTACTGTCTACGGTATGCGTATTCGAATTTAGTTCCGTTCTTCTTAGCGGTAAGCCGCTGTAGAAACACGAGCGCCAGGGCCCATTGTTGAAGAAACGGCAATGTTTTTCAGGTAAACACCTTTTGACGCAGCCGGTTTAGCACGATTAAGTGCATCGATCAATGATTTGAGATTCTCGTTGAGTTTCTCAGCATCGAAAGATACTTTACCGATTGGCGCATGGATTTGACCTGCTTTATCAAGACGGTATTCAATCTTACCGGCTTTGATTTCTTGAACGGCTTTAGCAACGTCAAACGTTACTGTACCAGCTTTAGGGTTCGGCATCAAGCCTTTACCACCAAGGATACGTCCAAGTTTACCAACTTCAGCCATCATGTCCGGCGTTGCTACGCAAACGTCGAATTCGAACCAGCCTTGTTGGATTTTGTTGATCATGTCTGCATCGCCGACAAAATCAGCGCCCGCAGCTTCCGCTTCTTTCACTTTTTCGCCTTTTGCGAAAACGAGAACGCGTTTAGTTTTACCAGTGCCGTGTGGTAGTACAACTACGCCACGAACAGCTTGGTCTTGTTTACGTGGGTCTACACCCAAACGAACTGCTACTTCAACGGACTCGTCGAATTTAGCTGTTGCAGCCTTCTTAACAAGCTCAATCGCTTCTAGAGGCTCGTAAGTTGCTTCGCTATCAAATAGCTTAGCAGCTTCTACATATTTTTTACCTTGTTTAGCCATTGTAATTTCCTCCTCATGTGGTTGTAGCGGAAAATCCTCCTAGGGATGATCCTCCCACTCGCGAAAGCCGAAGCTATCGCAAAGCAAGCTACCTCGCGGTATTAGTCAACAATAGTTACGCCCATGCTGCGAGCAGTACCTTCAACCATACGCATTGCTGATTCTACAGACGCTGCGTTAAGATCCGGCATTTTTTGCTCAGCGATTTCGCGAACTTTGTCACGTTTTACAGTAGCGACCTTTTTCTTGTTCGGTTCGCCTGAACCTTTTTCGATACCAGCTGCGACGCGAAGCAATACTGCTGCCGGCGGCGTTTTTGTTTCGAAAGTGAAAGAACGGTCTTCAAATACTGTAATAACAACCGGAATAATCAAGCCTGCTTGATCTGCGGTACGAGCATTAAACTCTTTACAAAACGCCATGATGTTAACGCCTGCTTGACCAAGTGCTGGACCGATCGGCGGCGCTGGGTTTGCTTTACCTGCAGGAACTTGCAATTTGACCATCTTGATGACCTTTTTTGCCATGCCTGAAACACCTCCTAACCCTTTATTCCATGCGTAAATAGCATCCGCCTCCGCAAGGGGCATTGCTATTTCGCGTCCAAACCTCCACTAGTTTAACCCAGTGGGTTCGGAAACCAGATATTATATCTTTTCCACTTGAGTGTAATCCAGCTCTAGTGGGGTCTCCCTGCCAAACATGTTTACATGAACCTTCAACTTCGCTTTGTCCAGCAAAATTTCTTCTACTGTACCAACAAAATCTGCGAAAGGACCCACTTTGACGCGAACCGTTTCTTTCAAATCGAACTCGATTTTCGGTTTTGGTTCTTCCATGCCCATGTGTTTGAGTATTTGCTCAACCTCATCTGGCAATAGAGGAATCGGTTTTGAACCGGAACCTGTTGATCCTACGAATCCAGTTACACCTGGTGTATTTCGAACAACGTACCATGAATCGTCGGTTTGAACCATTTCCACAAGAACATAGCCGGGGTAGACCTTACGTTGGACAGTCTTCTTCTTACCATCCTTCTCTACCACTTCTTCTTCCATAGGAACAAGCACACGGAAAATCTTATCTTCCATGCCCATTGATTCAACACGGCGTTCCAAATTGGCTTTCACCTTGTTCTCATAACCTGAGTAGGTATGCACGACGTACCATCTTTTTTCCATCACAAATCCACCTTTGGACCCTTCTTAAACAATGAGTTCAACCAGAGACGAGATCCCGATGTCAAGAAGCCAGAAGTAAATAGTCACAAGCGTAATCGTGAGCAAAACCACGATCGAATAGCTTGTCAACTCTTTACGGCTTGGCCAGCGAACCTTCTTAAGTTCCGCCCAGCTGTCGGCAAAAAAACTAAACGTTGTACCAAAGCTTTGCTTTAGTTTAGCCAAAAATGCCACGTTCACACCTCCAATTGACTATCTCGTCTCGCGATGAGGAGTCTGCTCGTTACAGAACTTGCAAAACTTCTTCAACTCGATGCGGTCGGGGTGATTGCGTTTGTTCTTGCTGCTCGCATAGTTTCTCTGTTTGCAGTTTGTGCATGCCAACGTGATAATTACCCGCATTGAATTACACCTCCCGAACTGCTACAAAATACGAATCATGAAGCTCTATATGAAAGTTCATTGATTCCAACGCCAAAACGAAATAAAACCTCGATTTTAGGCCTACCTAAACACTTTATCATACAGCAATTTTGATGTCAATGTAAAAGATAAGTGTTAAGCCTGT
Organism: Paenibacillus sp. 2TAB26; assembly: GCF_052115145.1. NCBI lineage: Bacteria > Bacillati > Bacillota > Bacilli > Caryophanales > Paenibacillaceae > Paenibacillus > Paenibacillus sp. 2TAB26. The sequence continues at coordinate 21,876 of NZ_JBFRGC010000039.1, read as the reverse complement.
GAATGATTGGAAACAAAAGCGCCATCGGTCTCGTATCTACCAGTATAGTCTACTTTTGTCCGTTTAAAACTAAAAGGACCGTATATTCCACCTAGACACCGCCAGATGGAAGACAGTCCTCGTAAAAATGATTTACGTATAAATGCGGCTAGCCGCTAATGTCTCTGACTTCCAAGTAACGTTCGAGCTTGCGTTTCACCCTTTGAAGAGCGTTGTCGATAGATTTCACATGTCTATCCAAATCAACAGCAATTTCCTGATAGGACCTTCCATCCAAATAAAGCATAAGCACCTTGCGTTCAAGGTCGCTTAATATTTCGGACATCTTATCTTCAAGGCCAATGAATTCTTCTTGATTAATAATTAATTCTTCTGGATCAGATACTCGCGTACCACAAATAACATCCAGCAGTGTGCGATCCGAATCTTCATCATAAATGGGCTTATCTAGCGAAACGTAGGAATTTAGCGGAATGTGTTTCTGACGCGTGGCTGTTTTGATGGCGGTAATAATTTGCCTGGTTATACACAATTCAGCAAAGGCTTTGAAGCTTGCTAGCTTGTCCCCTTTAAAATCTCGAATTGCCTTATAAAGACCAATCATACCCTCCTGCACGATATCTTCACGATCCGCACCGATAAGAAAATACGAGCGCGCTTTGGCTCTCACAAAATTCTTATACTTGTTTATCAAATATTCCAACGCTATGCTATCACCATTGCGGACCGCTTCGACGATATCCTCGTCCGTACTGCTGTCATACTCGAGCGTACTCCATTCTTTGAGGTCGATACTCACGAACTATCCCTCCGGCCTGCAAGGCGTACACCGCTAGATTCTTATTCACGCAAACCTATCTGATTGAACTCAAAGTCTGAGCTCAAACAGCGTTTCACGTCGAAAGATAAGAATGTATACTGAACAAAATCAACACGTTCTTATCGCTAATAATAGAGTCAGTATACATTATGTAACCTTACACCGTCAACCAATCTGAGCCCCGATAACCACAGATATACTGGGAATTTTGTAACTTAGTGGAATGATCCGAGTCAATCATTCTATATCTATTTGAAGATTATCGTTTTTCCAATCTTTTATTTCTCTCCGCGCCGAAGTTTCTCCAGCTGGCTTCGAACCTCTAAACTAATTCTGCCGTCTACTGAATTCCGTTTTCCCGGCTGTTCCTCACGGAGTGTCTGCTCGATATTTTTGCGATTCTGGCCTATATCAATAAGCAGTTCCCGTGCTGATACACGAAGCGCACCTTTGCCGAATGCCACATGCTGCTCGACCAAATCCGAAGTGGCTACATATATATTTCTACGTCTGAGGAACAGCTCCGAGCATAAACGCTCGATGCATTCATCAGCTGTTTCCTTCTCTTTTGTGTAAACGATAGTCAGCCTGTGGTGCCTGTAAGTAGCGCCTAATCCAGGCACCTGATGCGCATCAAACACGACATACACTTTCATTCCTGTAAAACCTTGATAATCCGCCATTAAATCGAGCAATTTATCCCGCGCTTCTTCCAGATCATGTTCCTTCAGCTTCTCGAGTACCGGCCAAGCGCCAATTATGTTATAACCGTCGACTAATAAAATATCGTCGCGCCGGTTCATAACCTAAATGCTCCGGCGCTGCCGAACGACCTCATACATAAGAACACCAGCTGCAACGGAAGCATTTAGCGAGTTCAACTGACCAAGCATAGGAAGTTTAACGAGAAAATCACATTTCTCCTTAATAAGTCTTCCCATGCCTTTACTCTCGTTGCCTATAACGACAACCAGCGGCATGTCGAATTTCATTTTATAAACATCCTGTTTTGCACTTACATCGGTTCCCGCTACCCATACGCCCGCTTCCTTCAGCCTATCGATCGTTTGCGCCAAGTTAGTAACGCGTGCAACCGGTACATGCTCAGCGGCACCCGCAGATGTTTTAAGAACCGTAGCCGTCAGCCCTGCCGCACGACGTTTTGGAATAATAACGCCATGTACGCCTGTGCATTCCGCTGTCCGCAATATAGAGCCCAAATTATGAGGATCTTCGATTTCATCCAATAGCAAAATAAATGGAACCTCGTCCCGTTGTTTTGCTCGTTCCAGAATGTCCTCAACATCCACATAAGCGAAGGCCGCTGCCTGTGCGACAACTCCCTGATGTGTAACTCCAGGAGCTAAGCTGTCGAGTTTCCGCTTGTCGACAAACTGTACGATGATACCGGATTTCTTGGCTTCCGCTACAATGGGCTGCGTCAACGTTTTTTGTGCACCGTCAGCAATCCATATTTTATTAATTTCTCGTCCGGAACGCAGTGCTTCGAGCACAGGATGTTTACCGGCTATCATTTCATCTTGATCTTGAATCGTTTCTTCTGTCATCGGTAACCCTCCTTTATTTTTTCATTTACAAAATAGTTTCATGAGCCTTGTTAATTCTCATGCTTCTTAATTGCAATGGCAAATAGTTCATGTATTCTTTCAATTCGGCCTTCATAATAAAGATAGCCAACCAAGCTCTCCAACGCTGTTGCTAGACGATAATCAGCTAAATCAGCGTTTTTGGGAGGCGCTCCCGATTTTGAATTGCGGCCTCGGCGGACGATGTCCGCCTCCTCCTCGGTTAAATGCGGCTGCCAGAGATCCAATGTTTTCTTTTGTCCTTTGGCAGAAACAAATTTTGTTGCCTCACGGTGAAGGTGATGTGATTTCTGATTCGGCAGCGAAATAAAATATTGTCTTACAAGAAGCTCAAACACAGCATCGCCCATATAAGCGAGAACGACCGGATTCATCAGCTGCGGTGACTTGGACGGCGGGTAAAAGAGCAAGCGGTTCGTATCGATATTCTCGCTCATTTACGCCGCCAGCGGATACCTTGCGGTGTATCCTCAAGGACGATGTTTTTCTCTATGAGCAAATCACGAATTTCATCCGCTCTAGCCCAGTTTTTGGACTGGCGAGCTTCGGTCCGCTCCACTATAAGCTGTTCGATATCCGCATCCAGCAGTTCAGCGTCCGCTTGTTGCTGCGGCAGCAAGCCAAGTACAGCATCCATACGCTCAAACAATGTAAGCAAAGCATAAATCGCTTCAGCAGAGGCGTCTGCACGATTCAAATATTGATTAGCCTCAGCTACCAAATCAAACACCGTTGTAATCGCATCAGGGGTGTTGAAATCATCGCTCATTTTGGCATGGAATTGTTCATGAATCACTTTTAGTCTTGCATCCAGCGCTTCGTCGCCAGAAGGGACAAGTCCGTTGCCACTGCCTGCCGCCTCATTTAGCTTGCCTTCAAACGATGAAAGCCTATGCTTTAGATTCGCTGCACTGTTTGCAATCCGCTCTACGCTGTTCTCAGCTTGTGCAACCGTGTCATCACTGAAGTTGAGTGGACTGCGGTAGTGTGTAGAGAGCATAAAATAACGAATCGCATGAGGTTTAACCCGCTTCACCAGCTCATGCACCGAAATGCCATTGCCAAGCGATTTGGACATTTTCTCATTATTTATATGAATATAGCCGTTATGCATCCAATAGTTCGCCAGCGGTTTGCCTGTCAGCGCCTCAGATTGCGCAACCTCGCATTCATGATGCGGAAACTGCAAATCATGACCGCCGCCATGGATATCAAGAGTATCCCCAAGATATGCGCGAGCCATAGCCGAGCATTCGATATGCCAGCCTGGGCGTCCATCGCCAAAAGGGCTTTCCCATTTGATTTCGCCCGGCTTAGCGCCTTTCCATAATACAAAATCCTGTTGATTCTCTTTGCGGTCGCCAATCTCTACTCGAATACCGAATTGAAGCTCTTCAATATTCTGATGAGAGAGCTTGCCGTAATCTGCGAATGCAGACGTACGATAATAAACGTCTCCGTCACTCATATAAGCATAGCCTTTATCTATCAAGCCTTGAATAAACGCAACGATTTGTGGAATATGCTCCGTTACCCTTGGATTAAGTGTCGCCTTATGAACACCCAGCGATTCGATATCTGCATAAAATGCCGCAATAAACGTCTCCGCTACTTCAGGGACTGTCGTACCAAGCTGTTCTGCTTTACGAATCAGCTTATCATCGACATCTGTAAAGTTAACCACATATTGAACTTCATTACCTACGTCCTCCAAATAACGACGAACAACGTCAAAGAAAATAACCGGACGAGCGTTTCCAATATGAATGTAGTCATAAACGGTTGGACCGCAAACGTACATTTTCACCTTACCTGGCTCTTGCGATACAAAAGGCTCTTTTAGCCGCGATACTGTATTATAAATGGATACTGTCATTTTCGTATTTCTCCTCCAGCTACAGGATTCCGAAGCTTATCGAGCTCGGATTTTAATTCGTCTATTTCCTTCTGCATTGTACGGAACATTTCGATGACGGGATCGGGCAGCTTCGTATGATCAAGTCGATCGCCTACACGCTCGCCGTTTCTTTTGACCACGCGTCCCGGGTTTCCAACTACCGTACAATTGGCAGGAACCTCTCTGAGTACAACCGCGTTTGATCCTATGTTAGAAAATTCGCCCACTTGAAATGAGCCGAGCACCTTCGCTCCTGAGCCAATAACTACATTATTGCCAATTGTAGGGTGACGCTTCCCTTTTTCTTTACCCGTTCCGCCAAGAGTTACTCCCTGATAAATAACGACATCATCGCCAATCTCACAGGTTTCACCAATGACGACACCCATGCCATGATCGATAAACAATCGCTCGCCGATACGGGCACCTGGATGAATTTCGATGCCAGTCATAAAGCGGCTAACCTGGGAGATCAAGCGCGCTGTAGTATACCAACCTCTACGGTATAAGGGATGGGAAATGCGATGCGCCCAAATAGCGTGCACACCTGAATAGGTGAAAATAACCTCGAAGCGACTGCGAGCAGCCGGATCATTCTCAAAAACAGCTAGTATGTCCGATCGAAAATGACGAAACATAAACAATGCTCCTTTTTCCTACGCTCATAAATTTCTAATAAAAGAAAAGCCTCTGCAGCATAATATGCTGCAGAGGCGTGTGATCTCGCGGTTCCACTCTGCTTGAATAATTCGACAGCTATCCTTGCTGAAGTTTATTCACCTTAAGGTCTTTAACGCAGACGATRCGTTGCTGCCTACCCTGTCCAGCCAAATATATGCCAATATAGCCGATTAAGCGTCGCCGCCATCCTCATCATTGCGCATTACCTGCTGACACAGCTCGGAACAAAGCTCCCAGGTGCATATTTCCGTTCGGCGGACCAGACAACTTGCAGCCCCATTACGTTTCCTCATAGTCACATGGTGATGCGACTCCGACTCGAATGACGGTTGTCCTCTCTGCGAATCCACAAGCAAACGTACTTCTCCTGTTCATGGCCGTTTGATTCATTCATTTATTAGTCATAGTATACCGAATACCCAAAAATGTGACAAGGGCATTATGCATACTCTCATTTATAAGAATTAAGCTAAAGATCCTGCCAAACGCGCACGTAGACGATCAGCAACCTTATCTTTGCCTAGCAAAGCAAGCGATTGATTCAAATCAGGACCATGCGTTTGTCCAGTAAGGGCTGCACGAATCGGCATGAACAGCTGCTTGCCTTTAAATCCAGTTTCCTTCTGTACAGCTTTGATCATCTCTTTGATGCCATCCACTTCAAAGGCTGTTTCTCCCGCTTCGATTTTTGACAGGAAGGCCTGCAAAACAGTTGGCACTTGCTCCTCGGCAAGAACCTCTACCGCTTCGCTTTCATCCTCTACCGTATCACGGAAAAATAGCTCTGTCATTGGAACGATTTCTGAGGCGGAACGCAGTTTGTCCTGATGCAGCGCTACTAGCGCAGTCACCCAGGCTCTGCCTTCTGCATCAAGTTCAGCAGCGACACGACCCGCATTTTGCAAATGTGGCAGGCAAAGATCAACAACGCGGTTCAAGTCCGCTTTTTTCAAATATTCATTGTTCATCCAGCTAAGCTTCTGCGTATCGAATACTGCTGGGCTTTTACTAAGACGTTCAGGATTAAACACATTAACCAATTCTTCGCGAGTAAACATTTCCTGCTCACCCTCAGGCGACCATCCAAGCAATGTAATAAAGTTAAACATCGCTTCCGGCAAATAACCAAGATCGTCATACTGCGAAATAAACTGAATGATGGATTCATCTCGTTTACTTAGTTTTTTGCGCTGCTCATTCACGATTAGCGTCATATGGCCGAATTTTGGAGCTTCCCAGCCAAAAGCTTCATAAATCATCAACTGGCGCGGCGTATTCGAGATATGGTCTTCTCCACGCAATACGTGACTGATTTTCATCAAATAATCGTCCAGTGCTACAGCGAAGTTATAAGTCGGGATACCGTCCTTCTTCACGATGACGAAATCGCCCATCTCTGTTGTATCAAAACTGATTGAGCCTTTTACGATATCGTCAAAAGCATAGGTCCGATTCTCCGGTACACGGAAACGAATACTCGGCACACGTCCTTCCGCTTCGAAAGCTTGGCGCTGTTCTTCCGTCAGATTGCGATGGCGTCCGGAATAACGAGGCGTTTCGCCGCGCTCCGTTTGCTCTTCCCGCTCCTTCTGAAGCTCCTCCTCCGAGCAGTAGCAGCGATAAGCAAGACCACGATCAAGCAGTTCCTGCCAGTATTTGTTGTATATATCAAGACGCTCAGTCTGACGGTAAGGTCCGTACCCGCCGCCAATATCGATACTCTCATCCCAATCCATGCCCAGCCATTTCAAGTACTTAAGCTGGCTCTCTTCTCCGCCCTCAACATTGCGCTTTACATCCGTATCTTCGATCCGAATAATAAATTTACCGCCCTGGTTTCTCGCGAACAAATAATTGAATAAGGCCGTTCTTGCATTACCAATATGTAAATGACCCGTTGGGGATGGGGCATAACGTACACGAACTTCTGCAGTCATATATATAACCTCCTAAAAGTTTTGCGAAGCAAAATCTAGCTTCGTAAGCATATACAGATAAAGTTTTGCGAAGCACATGCTGATTAATGAATACTCCCGATCATAGCACATCCTTGATTAGACAGACAACGGATTGCGCTGCAATTCCTTCACCGCGTCCTGTGAATCCAAGCTGCTCGGTTGTTGTTGCTTTCACATTCACCTGTGTTACATCAGCCTCAAGCGCCTTCGCTATAATTTCAGCCATTTGCGGAATATAAGGCAGCATTTTTGGCTTTTGAGCAATAATCGTGGAATCAATGTTCCCAAGCTTATATCCGCGCTCACGCACAAGCTTCCATACTTCCTCCAGCAGCTTTAAGCTGTCGGCATCTTTAAAAGCGGCATCAGTATCCGGAAAATGTTTACCGATATCTCCAAGTCCAAGCGCGCCCAGCACTGCATCCGTTATGGCATGCAACAGAACATCCGCATCAGAATGACCTAGAAGCCCCTTCTCATATGGAATCGTTACTCCCCCAATAATACATGGACGTCCTTCTACCAATTGATGCACATCAAATCCTTGACCAACTCGAATCATCCTTGCTCACCTTTCCCCTCTGCCCTATCGGCATGACGCTTCGCAAGCAAAAATTCCGCCCACGGCAAATCTTCAGGCGTCGTAATTTTAATATTCGTATATTCGCCTTCTGCAACAGTAACGCTTGCGCCCATGCGCTCTACAACCATTGCGTCATCTGTTCCAATGAACTCTTCTGCAAGTGCACGCTCATGCGCCTCCTGCAGTAGAACACGTCGAAAAGCTTGCGGCGTTTGTATCGCCCACAAGCTTCGGCGGTCCGGAGTAGAAACGATAACTCCCGCTTCATTGACTTGTTTAATCGTATCCTTTACTGGAACAGCCAGCACAGATGCACCGCTCTGCTCAGCCTGCGAACAGCAAGCACGGACGGCATTCGCCGATACCAGCGGACGTACACCGTCATGCACCATCACCCAGTCGCTCTTTAGCTCCTGCAGTCCTAAGTATACCGAGTGCTGTCGTTCTTTCCCTCCGGCAACTATAGCGGTTACCTTCGTTATGCCATATAGGGAAGCCCAATTGCGGCAACGCTCCACGTCCTCGCTGCCTACGACCAGAACCACTTCATTTACCAAATCCATCGATTGAAACAGCTCTAGCGTATGCACAAGAATAGGCTTGTCCGCCAGCTTCAAATACTGCTTGCTTTCTTTCGTTCCCATCCGCGTGCCTCGTCCGGCCGCTACGATGATAACTCCCCAATCTGCTCCCATGCCTCGACCCGCCTCACACTGAGTTAAAACATAAGTATTTATAAACCTAGCTTCTTATAAATAAACTTACGTTTCTCTGCGAAACGAGCTTGTGCCGTCTTTTGTCGACGTTAGCCGTTTGCGCTATAACAATAGTACTATCATACCTTGTTACTGCGCTTTTTCCAACAGCTTCGGCTTTGCAAATATCATTCGGCCCGCAGAGGTTTGAAGCACGCTCGTTACAAGCACTTCCATCGTTGTCCCGATATATTCACGTCCGCCCTCAACAACGATCATCGTGCCATCATCCAAATATGCGACACCTTGTCCATGCTCTTTGCCGTCCTTTATCACTTGTACGATGATTTCTTCTCCAGGTAGAACAACCGGCTTCACAGCATTAGCCAAATCATTAATATTGAGCACCGACACGCCTTGAAGCTCACATACTTTGTTTAAGTTGAAGTCGTTGGTAACAACTTTACCATGAAGCGCCTTAGCCAGCTTGACCAGCTTGCTGTCTACTTCTCCGATTTCTTCAAAATCTCCTTCATAAATAAGAACCTTTACGTCCAGCTCTTTCTGAATCTTGTTCAAAATATCAAGCCCGCGGCGTCCCCTATTGCGCTTCAATAAATCAGATGAATCAGCAATATGCTGCAGCTCCTCAAGCACAAACTCAGGAATGACTAACGTGCCTTCAATAAATCCAGTTTTACAGATGTCTGCAATACGGCCGTCAATAATAACGCTGGTATCGAGTATCTTATGCTCCTCGTAACCACCTGCCTCATCTACAGGCGCGACTCTCCGTTTCTCCAGCAGAGCTGCAAAACCTTCTGCCAGCTCCTCCTGCTTATGCAGACCAATTCGCATGCCCAAATAACCGAAGCATAACATCATAGCAGCAGGAAGGAGACTTCCTATACCATCTAGACCCGATACTGCGGGATAGATCAGAACAGTAAGCAATAAACCTGCTAGAAGACCGCCAGCTCCAGCAATCAGCTGCTGCATAGGAAGCGCTGCGGTTTGCTCCGCACCCTTCTGCATATAGCGAATGACTTGCCCTGCAACCATCGTTGCTACAACTACACCAAAAACCGCGCCAATTGCTACATTCATGTAATAAGTGCCGGATCGCTGTAGCATTCCGAAGGATGAGCCAGACCATACGGCCGCTCCATTTATCCATCCGTATACTTCACCGCCTGCCATACCACCGAACAACATACCCAATATTTGAATTATTCGTCTAACCATTATGGTTCACCTCCACTATAATTATGTTCCAATAATTGGATCGCTAACCGTGGGGGCACGGATTAATTGAAAACATTTATAATTTTTAATAATTCACATTTTGTAAAAGGGGGATAGGAGGCTTATAATGGATATTAGGAAGAAAACATAAGAGGTTGGTGAAAGAGGTGGAACCGATGAGCGCTCCTACACTGGATCAATTTCAGCAGCAAGTATCCGAATTGTTGCTTCGGCACCGCAGCTTGCTAGATGTTATGTCCAAATTTGGACAGTCAGGCGCTTCGGTAAATCGTGCAGTCACGAAAGCAGTCACAGACTGTGGATGTATTGAACTAAATGCCCGCAAACAACAATACTCGGACGAACTAAATCTTGAAAATGCGAAAACGACGCTGCAAAGTCATCTCACTGGAGCCGTATGCGAGCATTGCCGCGATGCGCTCAAGGCCGATCTTGGCCGCAACTTGTTTTATATGACTGCTTTATGTAATTTGCTGGACATTCAACTGGATGAAGTTATTGCTGATGAATACGACAAATGCTCAACTTTAGGCCTGTTTAACTTAACGTAAATATGCAACATATGAATCGCGCAGGAAAGAGACTATAGCTATCTCTTCCTCCCGAGCAACGAGTAAAAAAAGAGGCCTCCCATATTGGGAGGCCTCTTTTTTAGCACTAATAGTGCTACTTCTGTTGCATGAATCCAGAAACAATAACATCTAACGGACGTGTAAGAAGAGAATATAAAATAGCAGCTTCCTCTTGGCGGTTCAGAACTTTTTTAGAAGCGTAATTGAAAACACCTTTCTCTGGCTCTTGAACCTCTGGTCCATAGATGCCGAGCTTAACGATCATCTTAACAGCTGGCAGCGCCCATTTATCAGTCTCACCGGAGAGCTTAACCGACTCAAACAACTCTGCTGGATACTGCTGAGAGAAAACGCGCCACATCATAACAGCCGCTTCTTGGCGAGTAATATTGCGATCCGGCTCAAACAGATTCGTTGTTGTACCTTTGACCAGGCCCAGCTCATACGCTTGCTGAACAAAAGCAGCGGCTGAATGGCCTTCCAAATCCGTAAATACAAGTTCTTCCGTACTGCTTCCTTTTAATCCGCTAATCTCCATAAGATGCTTAACAAATTGTCCCCGAGTGACTGATTGCTCAGCATTAAATTTCTCATCCTCAATATCGGAGTAGTGCCCTAATGTTTTCAGCGTATAAATTGCCTTCTCATAAGGGTGGTCTTTCRCAATATCAGCAAATAAGGTTGGCGCTTTATGTTTCATCCCATAGCCGAGCGGATTCAGATACGGCTCCTTAAAGTAAAGCACTTCATCGCCTGACCCTATCGCAAATGCCGTGAATTTACCCGTAAGACTATCTACAAATAGATTTTTATCTACTTGTTTAAGCGCACGCGGTCCAAGGAAAGCATCTGATATCATCAAGCTGCCTTTGCCGTCTGCTTCTATTGATGTATTTAGTTGTGCAAGACGAAGGTCAGTATAAATGCCCGTGAATTTATTTAATGAATCTGTCGTACTCGGCGTGAATGCGTCGAACTTGGCAGGTTCAGCATATGCCGGGAAAAATGAATTAATAAACGCCTGATAGAAGAAATCACGGAGAGGGCCTATTTTGTTGTAAGTAATGAATACTCCCGTCTTTTGTTCCGGAATAAGGAACATAAGCGAGCTAGTGCCCACAATATCTCCAAACTTGGCTATCACGGAAGAACTGCTTCCCGCCCCAGGAAGCTGAATCGGTGCCTCAAATCCATAAGTAGTGTTCGGCAGCAATGAATGAATCGAAGAGCGATACGTTTTCATCTGATCAACGGTTGCTTGCTTAAGAATGCTGCCGGATTCTGATGAACCGCCATTCAGGAAAGCAATCATAAACTTGCTTATGTCCTCAGCAGTAGAGAACATTCCCCCTTGCGGCATTATAGTAGGAGTAACTGCATATAGTTCATGTTTGCCGTTTGCAGCGTCGTACTCCGAAACTAGATTTTCTGTAAGTTTTTTATCAAGTAAAAAACGGCTTGAATCCATTTTCAGCGGTTTGAATATATTCTGTTCCATGTAATCGTTAAAAGGTAAACCGCTGACTTTTTGTACGATCAATCCAATCAGCATCGACGCAAAGTTATCGTACATGTAGGCGCTGCCCGGCTCCCGAACAACAGAAGGCATATGCCCCCGAACATAGTCTTCAATTTCAACTACTTTCCCGAAGTCGGTATGTATATCCTCTGCCTGCGGATCACGTATTTCAAAACCCGTCGTATGTGTAAGTAAATGCTCAATTGTAACCGGCTTGCCGAACGGGTTGTCAAACTTCAAATCCTTCACATACTTGGTGAAATCGTCTTGAAGAGAAATCTTCCCCTGCTCTACAAGCTGCATAACCGCGGCTGCCGTAAAGGTCTTGGACACTGACGCGATGCGAAACACGCTTGAAGCAGGGTCAATCGGCTTTTTTGTTTCCAGGTCTGCAAAGCCATATCCTCGCTGCGCTACCGTTTTCCCATCCTTTACAATAACGACGGAAGCTCCTACATATTGCRATTTGATTTGTTCCGTTGCAAAAAAATCGTTTAAAAAAGTTGTCGCATTTTCAGCATTTAACGCTTTTGGAGCAGGCGCAGCACTCGGTTTCACGGGAGCCGCATAGACGGCTGGAGCAAGCAGGCTGACTGATAAAGCAGCAGTAACAATCGTTTTGGTCCATAAAGAAGGCTTTCTAATACTAAATAGTCGTTTCAAACCAGCATCTTCTCCATTCGAATTCGTTTTTGACCGCCTATTAAATACGAATTTGGAAGATGATTAGTTTCAAAATTATCCCATAATAGATTGCTAAAAGGGGGCTGTAAGCAAGAAAAAAAATAGCGCCCAAGCACAAAAATCTGTGCTTGAAACGCTATTTCACATTCAATATTGCCGCTTTGATCAAGCCGGCTTTTCTGTTTGAACAGGGTCTTCCGCGTTTTCATCCCGTTTCTTCCGCTTGCGGTTTCGCTTGGGCAAACGGCGATCAACGTTTTTTTTTAGGCCGTACAGCGCATATAGAAGCAGCGGTACAAACAAAATTTTGGATAAGTCATTTTTGAACAATAGACCTAATACGACAGATACAACAATAACAATAGGGACAACCCATACTGCGCTCTTAGGAATACCGACCTTTTTGAAATTCGGATATTTAATCGTACTAACCATAAGAATGGAAAGCACTACTGTGCTTGCAAGCAACACGGATACATAAATGTCATTTTGAAATAAAGCTAATGTCGCTAACACTCCGCCAGCCGCCGGTATCGGAAGACCGATAAAATAACCTGGCGCACTTGATATTACATTGAAACGAGCAAGCCGCAGTGCCCCGCAAATCGGGAACAATGCCGTTACGATCCAAGCCAAGGCTGGATTAAGATCTTGAAAAGCAACTACATACATAATAAATGCTGGAGCTACGCCAAACGAAATCACATCGGATAATGAGTCCAGCTCCTTACCGAATTCACTTTGAACGTTCAGCGCCCGAGCAACGCGTCCGTCAACACCATCAAGCAGCATGGCGATTAACACCATCATAGCCGCAGTATCTGGTTTTTCATTGAATACAAGAATGATGGCGATTACTCCTAGGAATAAGTTCCCCACCGTGAGAAGGCTCGGTATCGATTTTGTGATCATCTTTTCCACCTCTTCTCTACTATGCCCCAAAACCCTTAACGAATGTATCTCCACGTTACAGGACCACATTCAATCCATTGTATGGGATTTAAATTTGCCTGTCAATGAACATCTGCTCTTGTATCCGCTTTAGACCTTCCTTAATCGCACGTGCCCGCACCTCGCCAATACCTTCAACCTCATCCAATTCTTCAATTGTCGCCATCAGAATATGAGGCAATCGACCGAAGTTTTCAATCAGATTGTTCATAATAATGAGCGGCAATCTTGGAATTTTATTCAGCAGTCGATAACCGCGCGGTGACACGGATTCATCGTTCATGTTGCTCGTATGTGGATAACCGATCAAACGGATGATTGGCGGCGCATCCAGCAGCTCATCCGAGCTCAGCTTCTTCAGGCCTGCCCGAATTTCTCGTATTTTCTCATCCGAATTTTCTTTGGCATAATCCTTAAGTAAGTACCATGCATCCTCTTCAACTCCGCCAACGAGCTCATCCATTTGCATGCTGATGAGCCGTCCTTCCGTTCCAAGCTCATTTACATAACGCTTGATCTCCATCTTGATGCGCAGAACCATTTCAACACGTTGAATAACATGCGCTACTTCCTGAAGTGTAACGAGCTCTTCGAATTCAAGCGCTGAAAGATTCGTAAAGGATTGGCTTAGCACCGCTTTATATTTCTCGAGCGTTTGAATCGCTTGATTGGCCTTCGTCAAAATAACACCCATGTCCTTCAGCGAATAACGCAGATTGCCTTGATACAAAGTAATAATATTACGGCGCTGCGAGATGGATACAACAAGCTTGCCTGTCTGCTTTGCAACCCGCTCAGCTGTACGGTGCCGAATTCCCGTTTCGATCGACGGAATGGAGCTATTCGGTATAAGCTGCGTATTCGCATACAAAATTCGGCGCATATCCTCACTCAAAATAATAGCTCCGTCCATTTTTGCAAGCTCATACAAATAGTTAGGCGAGAAGTCGCAATTAATGGRGAAACCTCCGTCTACGACTTCCATTACTTCTGGGCTGTAGCCAACAACCAGCAACGCCCCCGTTTTCGCCCGAAGCACATTTTCAAGCCCATCCCGAAAAGGGGTGCCTGGTGCGACTAATTGCAATAATTGATTCATAATTTCAAGCTGTGTAGGTTCCTTCATCATCTGCCCCCCTATCCAAGCGCTGCCTTAAGTGCTTCCGACACTGTAGATACGCCAATAATTTCTATGCCTGCGGGTGGTTTCCACCCTTTTAAACTTTTCTCTGGCATTATGACACGTTTAAAACCTAGTTTCTCTGCTTCCTTCACCCTTTGCTCAGCACGCGATACCGCACGCACTTCTCCCGTCAATCCTACCTCACCAAATATAACGTCATACGGCTTCGTTGGCGCATCGCGAAAACTGGAGGCTATGCTGACCGCCGCTGCTAGATCGACTGCCGGCTCATCAAGCTTAACTCCGCCAGCTACGTTCAAGTAAGCATCCTGTGTTTGTAGAAACATGCCGTTCCGCTTCTCCAACACTGCGATAATGAGCGCCATTCGGTTATGGTCGATACCCGTTGACATTCTGCGCGGAGATGGAAAATTAGTTGTGGCCACAAGCGCCTGAAGCTCAACAAGCACAGGCCTGGTGCCTTCCATGCTTGCAACTACGGTTGACCCTGATACACCAAGCGGCCGCTCAGATAAAAACAGCTCAGAAGGATTCGAAACCTCTCGCAGTCCATCCTCGCCCATCTCGAAAATGCCAATCTCGTTCGTCGAGCCAAAGCGGTTTTTGACTGCCCTTAAAATTCTGTACGTATGATGGCGCTCCCCTTCAAAATAAAGAACACAATCCACCATATGCTCTAAAAGCCTTGGCCCCGCAATCGCGCCTTCCTTCGTAACATGGCCGACGAGCACCGTCGCAATTCCTTTAATTTTGGCCACTCGCATAAAGTGTGCCGTGCATTCTCGTACCTGCGATACACTTCCGGGAGCCGATTGAACATTTGGATCGTAGACGGTTTGAATGGAGTCAATAACGAGAAAATCCGGCTGGACTGATTCTATGGCATCGTTAATTTGCTCCATATTGGTTTCGCATAGTACATAAAGCGATTCCGTCAGCGCACCAAGTCGATCTGCCCTTAGCCTTGTTTGCCGCACGGACTCCTCCCCAGAAATATAGAGCACTTTCAATCCTTTCACCGCGAGCGCATGAGACGTTTGCAGCAACAGCGTTGATTTTCCGATTCCGGGATCTCCGCCGACAAGAATTAGCGAGCCTGGAACAACACCTCCGCCGAGCACTCGATTAAGCTCAAGCATCCTTGTTTCTATACGAGGCTCTTGCCCACTTTCTATATGTATGATGGACTGCGGCTTTTCTTTCGCATGAAACGACGACAATCCGACGCCCTTCGTTTTCACAACGGTTTCTTTCTCTTCCACCATCGAATTCCAAGCGTGGCAACCGGGACATTTCCCCAGCCATTTTGGCGATTCTGTTCCACATTCCGTACAAACAAATTTTGATTTAATTTTGGCCATTCTGTACTCCTTAAACGTTATGAACCAGCGTAAATGAATGATGCCAGCCCTAGCGATTGTGCTTAAAATCACACTACATAAAGTTTACCATTTTATCCTCCATGTATAAACCCACATTGTTAATGAAAAAAGGAGATAACCCACTTATTATTCGTTTCCCACAGCTAAGCTTATCCATTTCACGTCTTTTCATTGTTATCCACAGAATTACGAACAAGTTATCAACATTATCCACAACTCATCAACATATCCCCAAAGGCTTTTTCTATAAATACAACATAAAAAACGCCCTCGTTATCCACAGTGGATAAGAGAGCGAAAGATTAGTCACAACGCAGCATATTTATTAGAGCACCAAGTTATAAATAAATAGAATTAATGCTGCTTAAGCTCAATTCCAGCTTGCCGAGCAACTAACACACGATGCGTTGTCAATTGTGAGCCGAGCATCACGCTTTCCGTTTGCTGGCCTGCCTCACCCTGTTGTCCCCCGCCTCTATGAGCATGTGCTTGCCGAAAAGAATCACTGTTCACCCAGCCCTCAAAGGAAGCTTTGGTTTCCCAAGTCGTGCTTACTTTAAGCTCATCATATTCTTCTAAGCCTTCCGTTAACAACACTTCCATGCGCACAAAACCAGGAGATAAATCTATGCCTTTGGAGTTTTGAAATCTACTCGCCACCGTCTCCCCGTGGCCTTTTTTTACTTTTATCGTATTGGTGACAACTATCATCGTTGTTCCTCCATTCTATGTAACGCTATAGTCTTATTATACGATAATGATTATCATTGTCAATTTATTGTATTAATAAAAACTGTCCCGCAAGCAGCTATTCTGATTGCGGGACAGTTTACTATCATGCTTATTTTGTCGTGGATTCTTCTGGCTCTTGTTCGGAAATCGATTTGGTAACGGTTAGACCGCCATCCTTCTCATCGATTGTGAACGTATCGCCTTTTTGGATTTTACCCATCAACAAATCTTCGGACAAACGGTCTTCGATATGTTTTTGGATTGCCCGGCGAAGCGGACGAGCTCCATATTGTGGATCGTAGCCTTCCTTCGCAAGGAAGGTTTTTGCTGCATCCGTCAAGATGAAGTCAACTTCCTGCTCACGCAGACGCTTGCGCAGCTCATCCGACATGAGTGTAACGATTTGAGCAATATGCTCCTCGCCAAGCGAATGGAACACGATGCTTTCATCGATACGGTTCAAGAACTCCGGACGGAAGCTTTTCTTAAGCTCGCCAAGCACTTTATCCTTCATTTGCTGGAAGTCGCGTCCCGCATCCTGTACGGCTGTAAAACCGAGCGAGGAATTACGCTTGATTTGATCCGCTCCAACGTTAGAAGTCATAATAATCAGTGTGTTGCGGAAATCGACAACGCGGCCTTTGGAATCAGTCAAGCGACCATCCTCCAGCACCTGAAGCAATATGTTAAATACTTCAGGGTGAGCTTTCTCAATTTCATCTAGTAACACAACGGAATATGGCTTGCGGCGAACTTTCTCGGTTAACTGTCCGCCTTCTTCATAACCTACATAACCAGGAGGCGCTCCGACTAGACGGGATGTCGAATGTTTCTCCATATATTCCGACATGTCGATACGGATAACCGCATTTTCATCTCCGAACATCGCTTCTGCAAGTGCTCTGGCGAGCTCCGTTTTACCAACACCCGTTGGACCTAAGAAAATGAATGAACCAATTGGACGCTTCGGATCTTTCAAGCCGGCACGCGCACGACGAATCGCTCTGGATACCGACTTCACGGCATCATCTTGTCCAATGATGCGATCGTGAAGAATATCTTCCATTTTCAGAAGTCGTTCCGTCTCTTCTTCAGCCAGCTTGCTAACAGGAATACCCGTCCAGCTAGCTACAACCTGAGCAATATCCTCTGGTGTCACTTCAGAATCAGTACGGCCTTGTTTTTCTTTCCACTGGTTTTTGGTAATATCAAGCTCTTCGCGAATTTTTTGCTCCGTATCGCGAAGTGCTGCCGCTTTCTCGAATTCTTGGCTTTGAACCGCTGCATCCTTCTCCTTGCGGATATCTTCCAAACGGTTTTCAAGCTGCTTCAAGTTTGGCGGTACAGTGTAAGAATGCAAGCGTACCTTTGAACCGGCTTCATCGATAAGGTCAATCGCTTTATCTGGCAAGAACCGATCCGGAATGTAACGATCCGATAATTTAACTGCTTGCACGATAGCTTCATCCGTAATTTTCACACGGTGATGAGCTTCATAACGATCGCGTAAGCCGTATAAAATTTGAATCGCTTCTTCTGGAGATGGCTGATCTACCGTTATAGGTTGGAAACGACGCTCAAGCGCAGCATCTTTTTCAATATATTTGCGGTATTCATCAAGAGTAGTTGCACCGATACATTGTAGTTCACCACGTGCTAATGCAGGTTTCAAAATATTAGATGCATCGATTGCACCTTCTGCTCCGCCTGCGCCAATCAACGTATGAAGCTCATCGATGAATAGAATAATATTGCCCGCTTGGCGGATCTCATCCATGATTTTCTTCAACCGATCTTCAAACTCACCACGGTACTTTGTACCTGCAACTACGGAGCCCATATCCAGCGTCATGACACGCTTATCACGCAAAGTTTCGGGAATTTCATTCTCGATAATCTTCTGCGCAAGACCTTCGGCAATTGCTGTTTTACCGACGCCTGGTTCCCCGATTAGTACTGGATTGTTCTTCGTACGGCGGCTAAGCACTTGAATTACACGCTCAATTTCTTTGCTTCGGCCGATTACAGGATCCAGATTTCCTTCCTTCGCATAAGCAGTTAAATCTCTTGCAAGTCCATCGAGCGTAGGCGTGCTAACATTCGCTGGTGAACCGTGATTGCTTGAGACAGCTTCACTGCTGCCAAGAAGCTGAAGGACTTGTTGACGAGCCTTATTTAGGCTAATGCCAAGATTGTTGAGCACACGTGCCGCAACGCCTTCTCCTTCACGGATGAGACCAAGCAAAATATGCTCTGTGCCAACGTACGTATGTCCAAGCTTTCTTGCTTCATCCATCGAAAGCTCAATTACTTTTTTTGCGCGTGGCGTATAGGCAATGTTGTTAGGCTGCTCTTGACCGCGACCGATCAACGCCTCAACTTCATCTTGAATCTTTTCAAGCCCAAGTCCTAGTCCAATCAATGCTTTAGCCGCTATTCCTTCCCCTTCGCGAATAAGGCCTAGCAAAATATGCTCCGTACCAATATTGTTATGTCCGAGACGAACCGCTTCTTCTTGCGCCAATGCAAGCACCTTCTGTGCTCGCTCCGTGAATCTTCCAAACATCATATTTACGCACCCCCATGGCCTTTTTCACCACGCAATTGCTTGCGTATGAGTTCTGCTCTCCTGAAATCTCTCTGCTCTGGACTCATCTTCTCGTCGAAGGTTTGTTGCAAAAATCCAGGCTGAGTCATGACCAAAAGTTCATTCAACACTTGTGGCGTTACATCTGATAAAATGCCAAGGTCTGCACCAAGCCGCACATCTGACAACCGCTGCGCAGCTTCCTTGGAATCCATAATTGAAGCATATGCTAAAATACCGTATGAGCGCTTCACGCGATCCTCTGTCCTCAGCCGCGACTCATGCATAAGACGTTTGCGTGCCGCTTTCTCATGCTCGATGATTTGTCTTGCAACACCATAAAGATTTTCAATAATTTCATTCTCGGATTGCCCGAGCGTAATTTGGTTAGACACCTGAAATAAATTCCCAAGCGCTTCACTGCCTTCGCCGTACAAACCTCTTACCGCCAATCCTACCTGTGTAACAGCTGACAATATCCGATTGATTTGAGACGTTAAAACGAGTGCTGGCAAATGCATCATGACGGATGCCCTTATGCCTGTGCCCACATTCGTTGGACATGTCGTCAAATAACCGCGTTTCTCATCAAATGCATAATCAGCCGACTCTTCAAAAATATCGTCAATTCCGCTGGCCAATGCCCATGCCTCCTGGATTTGGAAACCTGGATACAGACATTGAATGCGCAAATGATCTTCTTCGTTAATCATTATGCTAACAGATTCATTATCGCTTAAAATAACGGCCCCGCATCGCGATTCGTTCGCTAAATTGGGACTGATTAAATGCTTTTCAACAAGCACCCTTTTATCAAGCTCGCTTAAATCTGACAAAACAATGGTCTCAAATGATCCAATTGACTGCAGCTTGCCGCTCTGGCTAACTTCAGTCAGCTGATCCATGACATCCTTAGATTGCTGATTTGTTGCAAGTAATGGAAAAGGCTGATGACGTAAATTTCGGGCTACTCGCACTCTGCTGCTAATGACAATTTCAGATTCAGGACCTGCGTCCTTCATCCATTCGCTGAGCGCATGCTGTGAGAATCGATGCTTAGTCAAGAGGTTCCTTCACTCCTTCTATGCCAGCCTACAGGTCTGCCATTTTGCGCTCTAATTCACGTATTCGATCACGCAGCTCAGCCGCGCTTTCAAATTCCTCTTGATCAATCTTCTCCTGCAGATCCCGCCTCAGCTGTTCAATCTCGCGCTTGCACTGGATTTGCCCGCCTGAGCGCTTAGGGATTTTACCGCTGTGTACGGTGCTGCTGTGAATACGTTTGAGAAGTGGATCAAGCTTACTTTCGAACGACTGATAACAAGAGCTGCAGCCGAATCGACCGATTTTGCTAAACTGTGTATAGGTCAGTCCACATTCCTCGCAGCGCAGCGCTGGCTGCTTGATGCCGGTAATCGTCGACCCGCCAAGCTGTTCGAAATCAAGAAGGCCCGATAGTAAGCTATGAATAGAAAAGCTATTCGGCGCGCCTGGAATGCCTTCGCCTTTCTCACGAGCACAGCTTTCACAAATATGAAATTCGGTCTTCTCGCCATTAATGATTTTTGTGAAATGAAGCGTAGCCGGTTTTTTACCGCAATCTTGGCAAAACAAGCCTGATCCCTCCTCCCGGTATAAACGGTTTGTCATTATTTAACCAGCAATGAGATAAGCATGGACCTTAACAACCTTGCCCGAATTTCATCCCTTAGCGGCAGCTTCAGTGCAATGGTATCGCGATGCACAGCCGCACGGAGTAGATTTCCCTCGCGCTTAGAGATAAGTCTTGCTTCCTCAAGCTGATAAATAAGCCCTTCCGCTGCACCTTGATCGACACATTCTCCAACCGTTTCTTCGATGTGGAATTGAATCGCCTTTAATGCAGGAAGCTCAATCCGTTGTATTCGGATATAGCCTCCGCCGCCGCGCTTACTTTCAACCATGTATCCTTTCTCCATGGTAAATCGAGTACTAATTACATAGTTGATTTGCGACGGTACACAAGAAAATTTGTCAGCCAGGTCATTGCGTTGAATTTCTACTGCGCCCTCTGGACTTTCTTGAAGCATAAGCTTCAAGTACTGTTCGATGAGATCGGAAATGTTACGCAAACCACCAACCTCCCTGAGAAATAACCAATAAAACTAAAGTTGAAACATAGGTATTAATGAGGTCTTGCAATCAAATCAGAATATACACCGAATATTCGGACAACTGACTTTGACTTTCTTTGACCTTGATTTTATTATATGCAATTTCAGCAAAAGGTCAAGTGCTCGGTAAAATTGATTTTCCATTAGCTTGGTACGCTTGCATGCTGTTTATACATAGCCGGATTCATTTATATGATTAACGCTCATTTTCTGCATGCAAAAACAACAAAAAACCTATCGCATATTATGCGATAGGTCTCTCGTGCTTGGCGACGTCCTACTCTCCCAAGACCCTGCGGTCTAAGTACCATCGGCGCTGAAGGGCTTAACGGTCGTGTTCGGTATGGGAACGCGTGGTTCACCTCCGCCATCGCCACCAAACTGGATTTTTCGTTGAAATGCAGTCCTGAGTTTCCTCAGAAAAGATCCAACCAAAGTCCTTCAAGGTGTTTACGCCCTGAAAACTGGATACGAAAGATTAGGCTTGCTGAAGCCTTTTATGCTGCTGTCTACTGGATGTATGGGTCACAGTAAACGTGTTTAGGATAAGCCCTCGACCGATTAGTATTCGTCAGCTACACACATTGCTGTGCTTCCACCCCGAACCTATCAACCTCGTCGTCTTCAAGGGGTCTTACATACTGG